>JARBUQ010000031.1 GCA_029239545.1 Paenibacillus sp. | reverse complement strand
CCGCTGCCTTGACCTTCACGACGTTGGCCTTGATAGCCACCCTGTCCCTGCGGACGGGAACCTTGATACCCACCGCTGCCTTGACCTTCGCGACGTTGGCCTTGGTAGCCGCCCTGTCCTTGCGGACGCTGACCTTGCGAGCTTCCCTGACTGCTGCCTTGCGTAGGGCTTGGGCTGCCGGCACTCGGGGCTGGTGCTTGCCCGGAAGGGCTGGAAACCGCCGAAGTCTGGCTCGCTGGGGCTTCTTGGCTGACTGCCGAAGTTGCCGCCGGGGTAGGCGTCACGGTCTGATTCGAGCCTGTGCTTGCAGCAGCCGCCGGTGGACTGACCGCCTGATTGCTCGCTGGAGCAGAACCTTGGCTGCTCTGACTCTGAGGGCGCGCCTGTTGACCGTTATTCTGTGAGCTGCGCTGCCCATCATTAGAAGGTCTGTTTGCATTCGACTTGTTATCAACCGAAGCATTGGTGCTCGAACTCGAGCCGCTGCCTTCGTTGTTTGCCCGTCTGGCTGCTGCATTTGCCTTTACATCACGGAAAAAACCTTCTACTTTAGACACCGAATCATTCTCCATTACGCTCATATGATTGTTAACCGGGACACTCAGCCTTTTGAGAATCGTAATAATTTCTTTACTGCTCATATTGAGTGATTTTGCATATTCATAAACGCGAAGCTTGTCTTTGTCTTTATCTTGATTTGTCAATATGTTTCACCTCCACAGGTATTCCGAGACACGCGACCATTTGTCGTGCGAACCCGGCCTCCAGCACAGCGATCAACACCCGCTCTTCCTTGCCGATCGCGGCGCCCAACGCTTCCCGATTGCCACATTCGATCAATCGGATTTCATACGAATTACATTTATCACGAAACTTTTTCAATGTATTGGGTGATGCGTCCTCTGCCATAATTACCAGAGCTGCTTTCTTGGACCGAATGGCCTTCAGAACGTTCTCATCGCCAGTAACCAGTTTTCCGGCACGCATCGCAAGTCCCAAATAAGAAGCAAATTTAGGATTCATTGGCTCTCCTGCACTGGAAGGCTGCATACTTTCCTTGGATCGCAACAAAATCCTGCTCCAGCCGTTCATAGTCTTCAGGTGACATCGTAACCTTAAGTGCTCGCTCGATGGCCTTGGTCTTTTTGGCTTGATGAAATCCTTCGATTTTACCGCACAAATAAGCTCCGCGTCCATTTTTCTTCCCGGTC
Source organism: Paenibacillus sp. (assembly GCA_029239545.1). Lineage (GTDB taxonomy): Bacteria > Bacillota > Bacilli > Paenibacillales > NBRC-103111 > Paenibacillus_AA. Next base: position 14,389 of record JARBUQ010000031.1, on the reverse strand, counting down.
AAATCTATTTCGACAACGCCCTCAGGCGTGCGAACAACGCGCACCAATTCTTTCTTGGTCAGCATGTTCTGACACACAATACATTTGCGCTGCGGAACCTTTCTTACCTTCACGACCATCACCCACCTACATTATTTAACCGTTCATCCTTGTGTGGGGCCCCCGAAAGGACGGTGCTAATCTATGCTAACTGAATCCTGATGCATTTCCTCAGTTGAGGTTCTGGGGCGACCCAGCTCTTGTTCAGCCTGGGTTTCGCTCTTGATATCAATTTTCCATCCAGTCAGCTTGGCGGCTAGTCGGGCATTCTGACCCTTGATCCCTATTGCCAGCGATAATTGATAATCAGGCACGATCACCCGAGCCATCTTCTCGCTCTCGAATACGTTAACCTCCATAACCTTGGAAGGGCTAAGCGCATTAGCTACATATTCCTCCACACTATCGGACCAACGTACAATATCGATCTTCTCACCCTTGAGCTCATTAACGATCGTCTGCACACGCGTTCCTTTTGGACCTACACAGGAGCCTACAGGATCTACTTCAGCATTGCGGGAATACACGGCGATCTTGGAACGAAAGCCGGCTTCTCTTGCAACGGAGCGAATCTCGACTACACCGTCGTATATTTCCGGAACTTCCAGTTCAAACAAACGTCTCAACAACCCTGGATGGGAGCGCGACAGCATGATTTGCGGACCCTTTGTCGTGTTCTCCACTTTGGTAATATACGCTTTGACACGATCTCCATGCTTGAATTTCTCGTTAGGCATCAATTCGTTAAGCGGAAGCACAGCTTCCACCTTTCCGAGATCAAGGAATATACTGCGCAAGTCTTGGCGCTGCACGGTTCCTGTCACGATATCTTCCTCACGATCGATAAAAGCGTCATAAATCAAGCCGCGTTCTGCTTCGCGGATCCGTTGGGTAACGACTTGTTTGGCGGTTTGAGCAGCAATACGTCCGAAATCCCTGGGTGTAACTTCAATCTCCACGATATCGTCAAGCTGAAAATTGTTATTAATCTCACGGGAAGCATGAAGAGATATTTCCAGACGGGGATCGAGCACTTCATCTACAACACTTTTACGGGCATATACTTTGATCAAACCGGTCTGCCTGTTAATGTCTACGCGTACGTTCTGGGCTGTATTAAAATTCCGTTTGTAACTGGAGATTAGGGCAGCTTCAATCGCATCGACCAGCACTTCCTTGGCGATTCCTTTCTCTCTCTCGATTTCCGACAGGGCATCAATAAAATCCATGTTCATTAGAAATGAGTTCCTCCTTTCAAGAATCCAACATTTAGAATACGATAGCCAGTCTTGCACTGGCCACCTTAGTAAACGGAATGGTTGCTTTTTTGCGTGGGGTTTGAATCACGAGCGTCTCTCCGTCAAAAGAAAGCAGCTTGCCTTCGAACTCCTTATCGCCATCAACTTGCTCATACGTCGTAACGAATACCTGCTTCTGTACCGCTCGTTCGTAGTCTAATACTTTTTTAAGCGGCCGTTCTGCCCCAGGAGAAGACACTTCCAGGAAATATGCGTCCGGAATCGGATCCTTCTCATCAAGCTTCTCGCTTAACATCTCGCTAATCCGTCCGCAATCATCAATATCGATGCCGCCCTCTTTATCTACATAGACCCGGAGAAACCGGTTGCTGCCCTCTTTGACGTATTCAACATCGACCAGCTCATACCCCTCAGCATCTAAAAAAGGTTGGATCATTTCCGTTATTACTTCTTTGATTGGTTGTGCCATCTATGGATACCTCCTTAGCGCCTGACAAAGTGTTACTGTCGTTTTCGTATGCATGTTTGTGCACACAAAACGTAAAGAGTGGGTTTCCCCACTCTCGCATCAATAACGATCTATGATCATCATTATTACCAAAATTGATTATACCATAACATGGATTTCCGTACAAGAGAGAGAAAATAGTCGCATCTTACTATCCTCGCTCTTATACAGCTATTAAAACAACGATAACTGATTCGATTCCGGGAGTCCGCGGAAACAGCCCATCGAGCCTAGAAGCTCAACAATCGTCTTTGTAGCCTTCGATTTGCTTTGGAAATCCTCGATCGACAAGAAGTCGCCCTCTTCTCTGGATGCTGCAATATTGCGAGCCGCATTCTCGCCCACCCCTTGGATTGAGGCGAATGGAGGGATCAAGTTGTTTCCTTCTATTTTGAACCGGACAGCCTCGGACTTGTATAAATCGATCCCTTTGAAGCCAAGTCCTCGTGATGTCATCTCTAGCGCCATCTCAAGAATAGCTACGCTGGCCTTCTCTTTGGGTGTCGCTTGGAATGCTTTTTCCTCTATCTCGATCAGCTTCTTCAGAATAACATCGTATCCTTGGGAGCATACCTCGATATCAAAATCCTCGGCGCGCATCGAGAAGTACGTGGCATAAAAGCTAATCGGGTGATACAGCTTATAATAAGCTGTTCTCACGGCTGCAATAACATAAGCTGCAGCATGTGCCTTCGGGAACATATACTCGATACGCAAACAGGAGTCGATGTACCACTGCGGCACCTTATGTTTTTTCATGTCCTCGATCCATTCATCTGACAATCCCTTCCCTTTACGAACGCTTTCCGTAATTTTGAAGGCGAGCCCAGCATCCATTCCAGCTTTATAAATAAGGTATAACATAATCTCATCCCGACAGCCGATAACGGTTTTAATGGTACAGGTTCCTTTTTTAATCAGCTCCTGCGCATTGCCTAACCATACACCGGTCCCGTGAGACAATCCTGATATTTGCAAAAGATCGGCGAATGAAGACGGCAGCGTTTCCTGGAGCATCTGCCTTACGAATTTAGTTCCCATCTCGGGTATTCCATATGTGGCAACAGGTGTGCGAATCTGATCGGGATTCACACCCAGGGCGAGTGTCGAATTGAACAAGCTCATTACCTTTGGATCATTCATCGGAATCTTTGTCGGATCAACACCGGTCAAATCTTGCAGCATACGCATCATGGTCGGATTTTCATGTCCCAGAATATCCAGCTTAAGCAGATTATCCTCAAAAGCATGATAGTCAAAATGTGTAGTTTTCCATTCCGCCTTCATATCATCTGCAGGATACTGAACTGGCGTTACATCCTCCACATCCATATAGTCGGGAACGACTACAATCCCGCCCGGATGCTGTCCTGTGCTTCTCTTCACCCCAGTGCAGCCCGAAGCCAGTCTTACAATTTCCGCGTTTCTCCACTTTTGACCGTGTTCTTCTTCATACTTCTTCACGTAGCCATAAGCCGTCTTCTCAGCAACCGTACCAATGGTTCCTGCGCGGAACACACATTTCTCTCCGAACATTTCTTTCGTGTAGTTATGCGCAATCGACTGGTATTCACCAGAGAAATTCAAGTCAATATCTGGAACCTTGTCGCCTTTGAAACCAAGGAATGTTTCGAATGGGATGTCGTGTCCTTCGCCTTTCATTGCAGTTCCACAAGTGGGGCACTGCTTGTCTGGCAGGTCAAATCCGCTTGGTACACTTCCGTCGAGGAACCATTCGCTATGACGGCAGGATTGACATACATAATGAGGCGGCATCGGATTAACCTCAGAAATCCCCAGGAAGGTAGCAACAACGGACGAACCTACGGATCCCCGCGAGCCTACCAAATATCCATCCTGATTCGATTTTTTCACCAAACGTTCCGAGGTTAAATAGTTGGCAGAGAAGCCATATCCGATAATCGGCTTAAGTTCCTTCTCTAGTCGATCAATGATTACTTGCGGGAGCTCTTCGCCGTATAAGGATTTGGCAGTATCATAACATTTGCTGCGAATTAAATCATCTGCGCCTTCAATGATTGGGGTGAACAATTGCTTGGGAAACAGATCAAATTTCTCGAAACGATCAGCTAACTCATTCGTATTTTTCACAACAACCTCAAAAGCCTTTGCTTCGCCTAAATACTTGAACTCCTCAAGCATCTCGCGGGTTGTGCGCAAATGTACGTCAGGCTTCTTCATATCCTTCAATGGACTGAATCCGGTTATTCCCAGAATCGTAATATCTCTGCTGATCTTATCCCTTGGATGCAAATAATGAACATTTCCTGTAGCAATAACGGGCTTGCCAAGCTTCTCACCAATCGCGCAAATGCGCCGGTTCGTTTCTTCCAGTTCCATACGGCTGCCTACCAAGCCTTTATCGACCAGATGCATATTAACACCAATCGGTTGAATTTCCAGCACATCGTAGAACTCGGCTACCTGCTCAGCTTCATCTATAGTTTTGTTCAGCACCGTCTCGTAGAATTCGCCCTTCTCACATCCGGAAGCAATTAACAAGCCATCCCGCAGCTCTACCAGCTTGCTTTTGGGTATACAAGCCACGCGCTGGAAATATTCGGTATGGGAAATAGAAATTAATTTAAATAAGTTTTTTTTGCCTATCGCATTTGTCGCATAGATACAGCAATGAAACGGGCGTGTATTTTTAAGATTTTTACCTACGTCATCGTTGAGTCTCAACAAATTCGTTTTGCCGCTGTCTTCAGCATCCTTAATCATATTGTTAAGCACTTCGCCTAACGCGGCAGCATCATCAACAGCACGGTGATGATTGTCCAAGCTGACTTTGAATTTATCTGACAAGGTATTCAACCTATGATTCTTTAATCCAGGATATAACAATCTGGCCAATTCGAGCGTGTCCAGAACAGGATTAGGCAATGGAGCGATCCCCATCGACCTCAGATTTGCTTGGATAAAGCCCATATCGAATCTGGCATTATGGGCAACCAGTACCGCATCTCCTATGAATTCGACGAATTTAGGCAGCACATCCTCAAGCTCTGGCGCTCCTCTGACCATGTCATCGGTAATATTCGTTAATTGTGTAATATGGTAAGGAATTTTCTCATGCGGATCCACGAACGTTTCGAATCTATCAATAACTTTCCCGTCTTTCATTTTTACGCCTGCGAGTTCGATAATCTTGTTACTAATTACCGATAGACCCGTTGTCTCGATATCAAATACGATATAAGTGGCCTCTCTTAACAGCAGATCAGTCCCATTCATAACAACCGCCACTGAGTCATTCACTACATTGGCTTCTACTCCGTACAACACTTGAATGCCGTGTTTTTTTGCTGCTTTATTCGCCTCCGGGAACGATTGGACGCCGCTATGGTCCGTAATCGCAATCGCTTTATGTCCCCATTTGGCTGCCGTTTTGATATATTCGTCAACACTGGTCATACCGTCCATTGTGCTCATGGTAGTATGCAAGTGGAATTCCACCCTTTTCTCCTCAGCGCTGTCCATCCGTTCAGCCGGAGGCATTACTTCTACCAGGTCTGACGGGATCATAACTAACTCCGGAGTCATCATGAAACGGTCATATTCCACCTTGCCTCTTGCCCGAATCCACTTTCCATTAGCCAGCAAACTCAATATTTTGAGATCCTCTTTATTTCTGGCAAAAGCTTTCAGCATCAAGGAATCCGAGAAATCCGTCAAGTTAAACTCAAATAAAGTGTTTCCGTTGCGGAGTTCTTTTTTGTCGAGGTTAAAAATCATCCCTTGGATGGCAATCTTCTTCTCCTCGTCACGAATGTTCTGAATCGGCACTGGAGCATCCTTGATCTCATACCCCATCATCAGCTTAACATCGGCTTCGGGAGTGACCTCTTCCAGAGTGGTTGATTCACTGGAATTAATCATTTCCTGGACAACGGTTCGCTGTTCTTCAACGATTTGCTGGGCGAATTTCTCATATACATCTCCACTTGATTCTGCTGCGACAAGAGTTACGCGGTAGGATCGGCCATAATGTTCCATATAATAACGTGAAACAAACGTGTCCAACGCTTTCTTCTTAGCCATCTCCAAACCAAAGGCATCCAGCATTTGAACCGTAATGATTTTCTCTCGTATTTCAAACTTCGCTCTGCTTAACCAGCCATTGACTGACGCGGCCTCAGTATGAATCCATTCTATGAATAAAGGCCAATATTGCTCTATTAAATCCGAATCTCTCACTTCTTCACTATAAGTTGTGATGATCCGAACAGCTGCTATATGGGCAAACTTCTCTTTTATATTGGCGCAAAAGCTTTTATAGATGTCTTGGGGAACAAGAGTGGACAGAACCAAATAAAACGTCCATTCCCGATTGCTGCGGCTGGTTTCAACCCGATCTATGTACCCTTCAGACATGTAAGACTCGGCTACAACCTGCGGAATGCCCGCATGCTGCAATAACATCTCAAAGCGATTTCTTTGATCGGCTCTATAGTTCAAGCACTATCAGTCCTCTCCCTATGATTCACCCCGCATTTCGTGCTTGTGTCATGTGAAATGCGGGATTCAATAAGATCACAAAAGGACAAAACGCAGGACGGTTCATGTCCGTATTTTGCCCCTTTGTATCTGACACTCTCCTGCTAATTAATGCGCTCTTCCAAATACAACCATATGAACAGAAGGCGAACCGCATACGAGACAGACAGACTTCTTCACACTAGGCGAGAACGGGATATTCCGGCTTGTAGCACCCGTCTCTTCCTTCACCTGATGCTCACAAGCATCCGAACCACACCAGCCAGCCAACGTGAATCCGCGCTGCTGCTCCATATGGCTCTTCATTTCATCCAATGTGTCCACTGTATAGAAATGACTGTCCATAAATGCTTTGGCATTGTCGAACATTTGATTATGAATCTCATCCAAGAGATTACGCACCTCTTCTACTAACCGATCCTGCTCAACAATCCGTTTCTCACCGGATACACGAGAGACAAGCACAACTTGTCCTTTCTCCATATCACGAGGTCCGAGCTCAATGCGGATAGGCACACCACGCATTTCGTATTCGTTGAACTTCCACCCCGGGCTTTGTTCACGGGCATCGACCTTAAGTCGGATGCCAGCCCGCTTCAGCTCAGCGAATAACTCATCCGTCTTAGCGATAACCGCTTCTCTAGTCTTCGGAGGGCCGATTGGAATCATCACAACCTGTAAAGGCGCTACCTTAGGAGGCAGAACAAGTCCCCGGTCATCACCATGAACCATAATGAGCGCCCCGATTAATCGAGTACTCACTCCCCAAGAGGTCGTATGGACGAACTGCTGTTGGTTCTCACGATCGAGATACTGGATTTCAAAAGCACGTGCGAAGTTCATTCCCAAATAATGAGAAGTGCCTGCTTGAACGGCCTTACCATCCTTCATCATTGCTTCGATGGAATATGTATCCACAGCCCCGGCAAATTTCTCGGAAGGAGTCTTCTGCCCCACAATTACAGGAATAGCTAAAAAATTCTCAGCGAAATCCCTGTATATATCGAGCATTTGCATCGTTTCCTTACGGGCATCCTCTTCATCCTCGTGTGCGGTATGTCCTTCCTGCCAGAGAAACTCCGTTGTCCTTAAGAAAGGCATCGTCCGTTTCTCCCAGCGAACTACGTTAGCCCACTGGTTGATCAGGACTGGCAAATCCCGATAGGATTGAATCCAGTTCGAGTACATATGGCCAATCATCGTCTCTGATGTAGGTCGAATAGCTAGCCGCTCCTCGAGCTTCTCGCGGCCAGCTTCTGTTACCCAAGGGAGTTCAGGATTAAAGCCTTCGACATGCTCCTTTTCCTTTTGGAAGAAGCTCTCGGGAATGAATAAAGGAAAATAGGCGTTGCGGTGTCCGGTTTCCTTGAAACGGGCATCCAGCTCACGCTGGATATTTTCCCATATTTCGTAACCGTCAGGGCGCAGGACGATGCAGCCGCGAACGGGTGAGTAGCTCATCAATTCCGCTTTGCTGATGGCATCGATATACCAGCGGGAGAAATCCTCACTCTGTGGAGTAATTTCTTTGACGAACTGCTTCTCTTTATCTTTTGACATGGGAATCCTCCTAACCCTTTTCGGTGAAAAGGGACATCGTAAGCTTAACAAAAAAACAGCGGATAAACAGGCGATCCTAGAAAGTTAATGGGATTAACCTTCTCCGCGAATCAATCGAACAATATCGTTATACGTAACGGCTAGCATTAATAGCATCAGTGCGGCAAAGCCGATAAAATGCACCATGCTCTCCCGATTCGGATCGACTGGTCGTCCCCGAATGGCTTCAAAGCCAAGGAATACGAGACGGCTGCCATCTAAAGCCGGAACCGGCAGCAAATTAAAGATACCTAAATACAGACTTAATACTGCGGCCCAGAATGTGTATTGCGGCAACCCAGCATTCGCATGCTCACTGGTTACCTCGACCATCCTGACGGGACCGCCAAGATCATCCAAAGAGAACTGCCCCAGCACAAGCATCTTGAAGCCTAACAAAATTTGCTTGGTAGCCAGCTGCATGTTTTCCCAGCCGCCGCTGAACGCTTCACCGAAGCCGGTAGCACGTTTGTCAGATGATAATCCAACTCCAACCATTATTCGCCCCGTGTCTGCATTCTTGGTAGGAGTTACTTCGATCCGAGTTTCATTGCTGTTTCGAGAGACGATCCATTCCATCTTCTTATCTGCAGAATTCCCGATCAATTCGGTTAATTTGCTTGTCGAGGTTCCTATTGAAGTTCCATTAACGGATTGAATAATATCACCCGACTGAATACCGGCCTGCAAAGCAGGTGAGTTGGGCTCAACTTTCTCAATCTTAACATTCGTTGGCATGCCGGCCAAAAACATGACCGTGACGAACAACACAAATGCAAGAATGAAGTTCATGAGAGGTCCTGCAAAGATGGACAGCGCTCTTTGCCCAACGGTTTTGCTGCCAAATTGACGATTCCAAGGCGCAATCTGAGTTTCCTGGCCTTTGGTTACCATCATCGCAGCAGGATCAACGGTGAAAGTCTCTCTGCCGCCGTCAGCCTCAAACCGAACCATTAAATCTTTATCCAAATCGATCTTCTCAACAGTTCCCATTACAACATTGGATCGTTGATCCAACTGATCCAGATAAATATGAGTCACTTGATTATCGCGATTCAGCTTCACTGCTATGGTTTGACCTGGTTGAATGTTTACGATCTCGGGATCTTCTCCGGCCATTCGAACAAATCCGCCAACCGGCAGCAATCTTAATGTATATCGAGTCTCACCACGCTTGAACGAGAACAGCTTCGGCCCAAAGCCAATAGCAAATTCTCTGACGAGAATGCCGGCCCGCTTGGCGAAATAGTAATGACCCCACTCGTGAATCGTGACCAACACGAAAAACAGAAGCACGATTTGAAATATAACCTGCGGTGACATAACATCTTCCTTTCGGGCTATCAACCCATAGACTGGACAAGCCTGCTCTAAGATTAACACTAATCCTTATATGAATACAAGCTTGGCCCTGTCTATAGAACCTTTGTTTAAACTTTAAGCTTGGCCGCTGTCTCACGTGCCCATTGATCCAATTCAGCAATTTCTTGCAATGCCGGATTATTCACATGAGTATGTTTTTCGACAACACGCTCTATTAATTCCTCTATCCCCAGAAAGGTAATTTCTCCCTGCAAAAATCGAGAAACCGCTATTTCATTGGCAGCATTATATACAGTAGGAGCACTTCCGCCGAGACGTCCGCAAGCAAAGGCAAGGCTCAAGCAAGGAAATCTTTCATAGTCCATCTTACGGAAATTCAAACGGCTGATCTCGGTCAAATCGAGTGATCGGGATGGACTAGGAAGCCGATTCGGGTAAGAAAGGGCATATTGGATCGGGATGCGCATATCCGGCATACCCAGTTGGGCAATAATGCTTCTGTCTTTGAATTCCACGAATGAATGCACGATGCTTTCCGGATGGATAATGACTTCTATTTGATCATAATCAATATTGAATAACCAATGAGCTTCAATAACCTCTAGCCCTTTATTTACCATAGTGGCAGAATCAATGGTAATCTTCGCTCCCATGGACCAATTCGGATGAGCTAATGCTTGTTGAACCGTAACTCCAATAAGCTCTTCGCGTGTTTTATCACGAAACGATCCGCCTGAAGCTGTCAGCACGATTTTCTCAATCTCATCGGCGGCTTCTCTGTGCATGCACTGAAAAATGGCTGAATGTTCACTGTCAACCGGGAGCAAGCTGACCTGACGCCGCCTGGCTTCCGCCGTCACCAGATGACCCGCACTAACAAGTGTTTCCTTGTTAGCTAATCCAATGTGCTTGCCTGCTTCAATGGCAGCCATAGTAGGTCCAAGACCTTGACTGCCAACCATCGCCGTTACAACGAGCTCAGCCTCTGTAGAAGCGGCAGCTTCGATTAAACCCTCTTCACCATAAACGACCCTTACATCAGGTCCTGCCTGGAGTTTGACTCGTTCGGCTGAATCACGGTCCGCCATCGACACTAATTTGGGCTGGAAACGCTTGATTTGCTCGAGGATGAGCTCTACATTTTTACCCGCTGCGATTGCTTCCAGACGAAAACGATCCGGGTGATGAGCGATTACATCCAACGTCTGGGTACCGACCGATCCGGTGGACCCTAATACCGCTATGCGTTTCACTTGTATTCCACCTTTACCCCTTCTCGTTTATATCGGAAGCAGGGTTAGTAAATGTACGAACGGAAAGACGATCAACCAGCTGTCGAATCGATCCAGCACTCCGCCATGCCCAGGCAATAAGGACCCGGTATCTTTAATATTGCGAATTCGTTTGTACGCGGACTGAATCAAGTCCCCCATCTGTCCGACCAAACCAACAACAATCCCGATCTTAACAGCATGTCCAATGGACAGCAAGTCCGGGGCGTATAAAGAGAAACCAATTGCAGCAGCTATCGCAAATACAATCCCGCCAACAGCACCTTCAATCGTTTTGTTAGGACTGATGGAGGGCCATAACTTCGTTCTTCCCAGCATTCTTCCTGTGAAATATGCCCCTGTATCCGTCAGAGCTATGCAGACGCATAAGAGCAAGGTCCAATATAAGCCATTATCCAACATTCGTGTCAGCAGCATATAATGAAAACCATTTCCTATGTATATTACACCCACGAACAGAAGGGCCACCGAGTCCAACTGCATCTTGTTTTTGGAAATTACCGTAATAGTGAACAAAGCAAAGAGCAGAACCCAAACCAGCGTCTCCCAGCTTGGGTTCCAATCCGTCCATTCCTGCCATGGAAACAAGAGCAGAATCAGTCCAATCATGCCGACCCCAGCTGTTATGCCTATCGGATTCATGGCATTCATCCGGTTGTACTCATACAATCCTATGATAGCAAGCAGCATAATAAATATTCCGTAAGCATAACCGCCCCAGGCAAGAACAGCAAGGAATAAGGCTGCTCCCAACAAACCAGTAATTATTCTTTGTTTCAACAGACCTTCCCCCGTTCTAAGCCCCAAATTGTTGCCAGGATTAAACGCCGCCGTATCTTCGAGCTCTGCCTTGATACTCGCTGATCGCTTGGGTAAATAATTCCTCGTTGAAATCAGGCCAGTACACATCTGTAAAAAACAGCTCTGCATACGCCATCTGCCAAAGCATAAAATTACTGATGCGAATCTCACCGCTTGTACGGATTATCATGTCAGGATCAGGAAGATCAGCACTTAATAAACAGGCAGAAATAATATCCTCATTGATCTCATCCGGACGCAGAAAGCCGTCCTTGACAGCTTCAGCAATTTTCTGAACAGCAGTAACCATCTCTAGGCGACTACCATAATTAAAGGCAAAATTAAGAATAAGACCGGTGTTGTTTTTGGTGCGTTCTATCGCTTCTTCTACAGCCTGCAGAGTATGTGCGGGGACATTATCTTTCCAACCCATCATGCGAACTTGCACGTTTTTTTGCATCAATTCGTCCAATTCAATGGCGAGAAATTCTTGAGGAAGCTTCATTAAGAATTCCACTTCCTCAGGGGGACGTTTCCAATTTTCAGTTGAAAAGGAGTATAAGGTCAATACCTTGACCCCCCAATCGTCAGCTGCGATGGTGACTCGTTTGATCGCCTTCATCCCGGCATGATGGCCAGCAATCCGCGGCAATCCTCTCCGCTTTGCCCATCGTCCATTGCCATCCATAATGATAGCAATATGTTCGGGAATGTTATCGCGCTGAATTTCGACCGGTTTTGTTGTTACCTCCGGATTGGACAACCATCGCTTGAGTCTTCTCCACATGCTTGTTTCCCCCACTAGACAAAAATCCCCCATTCAACCGGGGAATCTTTTTTTCATACTTAAACTTCCATAATTTCTTTTTCTTTGGTGACGAGTACCTTGTCTACTTCAGTAATATACTTATCGGTCGTTTTCTGAACATCCTCTTGATGACGTCGAGATTCATCTTCAGAAATCCCGTTTTTTTCTAACTTCTTGATATCGTCGTTGGCATCACGTCGGATGTTCCGAATGGCTACTTTAGCTTCTTCTCCGAATTTCTTCGTCATTTTCACCAAGTCTCCCCGACGCTCTTCTGTAAGAGGCGGGATGCTGAGACGAATCGTCAATCCATCGTTGGAAGGTGTGAGTCCCAAATCTGATTTCATAAGGGCTTTCTCTATAGCGGAAAGCGATGATTTATCCCATGGTTGAATCAACAATGTCCGGGAATCGGGTGTATTGATGTTAGCCAACTGGTTCACAGGGGTCATCGATCCGTAGTATTCCACTTGTACACGATCCAGTAAGGATGGTGTTGCTCTACCGGCCCGAAGGGAAGAAAGTTCTTTCCTTAGCGATCCGATTGCTTTCTCCATTCGCTCTTCAGCGTTTTTCTTAATCGTTTGCGGCATTAGTCGATACTCCCTTTCACAATCGTTCCGATTTTTTCCCCTAGCATAACCCGTTTAATATTACCTTCCTCCGTTATAGAGAATACGATCAAGGTAATGTTGTTATCCATGCATAAGGATGAAGCTGTAGAGTCCATGACTCCCAAATTCTTGTTCAGAACTTCCATATACGTTAATACTTCGAACTTTTCTGCAGTTGGGTCTTTGAATGGATCGGCACTGTATACGCCGTCTACCTTGTTCTTAGCCATCAAGATGACTTCCGCTTCAATCTCGGCAGCACGCAAGGCTGCGGTTGTGTCAGTAGAGAAATAAGGATTGCCCGTACCGGCAGCAAAAATGACTACACGGCCTTTCTCCAAATGACGAATCGCCTTACGGCGAATATACGGTTCTGCTACTTGCTGCATTGTGATAGAGGTTTGAACGCGTGTAGGAACCCCAATCTGCTCTAATGCGTCTTGCAGGGCAAGGGAGTTCATTACCGTCGCCAGCATCCCCATGTAATCCGCTGTCGCCCGGTCAATACCCTTGGCACTGCCAGCGATTCCCCGCCAAATGTTGCCTCCACCTACTACGATGGCCACCTCAACGTTCAAATCGTGAACGGCCTTCACTTGTCCGGCAATGGAGGAGATCATTTCACTATCTATACCATACCCTTGCTGTCCTGCCAGTGCCTCACCGCTTAGCTTCAGCACGATCCGCTTATATATAGGTTGCTCCAACTTCATTCCTCCTAACTTAGCCCACAAAGTGATGTATGATTTCTAAGCATGTCCAATGTCTTTGCAGGAACCCCAAATACCACTTTTTTGAAAAACAAGGAACACTACGTGTTCCTTGTTTTTCATGGTATTATAAACGAGCTTGTGACATAACCTCTTCAACAAAGTTATCTACTTTCTTCTCAAGGCCTTCTCCGAGCTCGAAACGAACGAATCGACGAATCGTGATCAATTCCCCAATTGCGGATACTTTCTCATTCAACAGAACCGATACTGTCTTATCCGGGTCTTTGATGAATGGCTGTTCCATCAAGCAGAACTCTTCATAGTATTTCCCTAAACGGCCTTCAACCATTTTATCCACGATTTTTTCTGGTTTGCCTTCATTAAGTGCTTGATTTCTCAAGATCTCACGCTCTTTGTCGAGCTCAGCTTGAGATACTTCTTCACGGCGAACGAATTTAGGGTTGGTTGCTGCAATTTGCATAGCTATGTCTCTTACGAATGTGCGGAATTGTTCGGTCTTAGCAACAAAGTCGGTTTCGCAGTTTACTTCTACAAGCACTCCTACACGACCGCCAGCGTGAATGTAGGATTCAACAATCCCTTCACTTGCTACACGACCTGCTTTGTTAGCTGCCGCCGCCAGCCCCTTCTCACGAAGGATTTCAGACGCTTTGGTCAAATCCCCGTCAGCTGCTTCCAATGCTTTCTTACAATCAAGCATTCCTGCTCCAGTTTTCTCACGTAATTCTTTCACTTGCGCTGCTGTAACTGCCATCCAATATTACCTCCTTGAGATTGAGTCTTGCCTCTATGCCTCAAAAAAAGGGCGGCGAGAAGTTAAGTAACCTTCAAACCACCCTGTTCTGCTTGTGGATCCCATTTATTAAGCCGTTGTTTGTTCGCCTTGCTGTG
>JARBUQ010000487.1 GCA_029239545.1 Paenibacillus sp. | reverse complement strand
CAGCGTTGCCGTATAGTAGCTAGTATGGGAAGTTTGGGCGGTTACCATTCTGAAAATCAAACAAAACCCCGCCCGCTTAGGGAAGGGTTTATGTGCGCATGGAGCAGCAGCTGCTCTCTCTCGTTCCAATATCAGAAGTAAAAACGGGCTCTGCCTCTGAATCAGCGCTCGGTACCTCGTACTGGAAGTGGTCGACCGCCGTCATGCAACGCACACCGCGCGCTGGGAGCTGCGTGCGGCGGTGCGAAAAGAGTACAGACCAGTCCGTCATTACACCGTTAGGAGAACGTTCTATCGCCAGGCAGGGGCGAGGACACTCGGTCCGCTAATTCGGTTAGTAAAGGAAACGAAACAAACAGTTAGGCAGCTTAAACAAATGCAGAGGCACACAAAGGTTAAAAGCCGGTTAGTAAGACAAACGAAACAAATAGCATGGCTGGCTTGCGGATTAGTTTGTATTGCCTTATTAATGGATGCCGGCGAAAAAATGAAGGTCTCACCGGACGAATAAAATCCTTCCTATAATAAATAGGCATCTATCCCGCCTACATTGCATTTGCGAATGATGAGTTACGAGATTCGTCTTCGCTGCTTCTGCCTTCTCAGATGATGAACCAAGTAGTAATCGAGCATTTGACTTAGCTCCAACACGTTTGCATCCAGGAAACTTCCTTTTTCTACAGCCAGATTAATCAATTTACAGCGTAATTCCTCAATATACTCGCTCTCCGACATGGCTCGTTCATCTCTTTCGTTCATAATCTTACACACAAAACCCATTATAGAACGAATCAAGCGTAAAAGTATGTCACAATTTGTCTGCAATTTGTATCTATTTTGTGAACTTTTTAATTTTTTTATTGTTTTGGCGATTTGTTTTGAATTTCGCTATTTTTCTATTAGCATACGCTGTCGTTCCAGGTCTTCCTCCTACAGGATTCACCAATTGACTGCACTCTGCCAATCACTTGCAATTACCAATAAATACCCTTGCATAAAGAACGTGTGTTCGTAGTATAATACATAATAAGAATATATGTTCGTATTTATTGGCGGTGTTCGAATGAGTATTAATCCAAGAGTCGAGACCAAAGAGGATATTCAGCTCATTAAGAGGTATACCCTGCTTCCGCTGCTTTTAGACATGCTGGCGAGAGATGTAGAGCAGATGAGGCTGCATCAGGATAAGATTGTGTACCATCATGTCATTTGGTACCTCCATGGGGTGGAGGCCTCCATTTTCCTGGAACTGCAGAGCATGAAGCATCAATTGAAGCAAAGAGGCATCAGAATCCTGAAGACCGACACGAACGCCTTGGGCATTGATGTGGAATACAAGGTCCGTGGTTACATCCATCATTTCGTTATGCTGAGAAGCCTGATTAAGGCAGAGCTGTTGACCACCCTGATGAATATGCGGAGGAGATAAGAATGACAGACAAGAGAGAAAGGACCATATTCCTGGCGGATTGCGAAAGCTTTTATGCCAGCGTAGAGAAGGCCGCCCATCCAGAATACAAGGATCAGCCCGTTGCTGTCGCCGGTGATCCCTCGCGCCGCTCTGGCATTATTCTGGCCGCCTGTCCGCTTGCCAAGAAGCGTGGGGTAACTACGGCAGAACGGCTGGGGACAGCGCTCGCCAAGTGCCCCGAGCTCGTGATCATGCGCCCCCGGATGCAGCATTACATCGATGTGTCGCTCATGATCACCGAGATTTACAAAGAATATACCGACCTGGTTGAGGTCTTCTCGATTGATGAGCAGTTTCTCGACGTGTCCGGAAGCCTTCGTATATTTGGAGATCCTCTGACCATCGCGAATTCCATTCAGGATAAGATACTGGAGCAAACAGGCGTGCGAGTGCGAATCGGAATAAGCTCTAACAAGGTACTGGCCAAGATCGCAACAGATATATGGGCGAAGAAAAGTACAAGCGGGATCCATACGCTGCGTAAGCCGGATATCGAAACCACGCTCTGGCAGGAACCTGTCAACAAAATGTTCGGTGTCGGATCACGGATGACCGCCCATTTTGCACGGCTCGGCATATTTACAATCGGCGATATTGCGAGGCTCCCGCTCCCCCACCTCCAGGCTAAATTCCGGGCACGCTTCGGGAAGCAGAGCGATATTCATGCGGAGGTCATCTGGAGGACGGCGAACGGAATCGATGATTCCCCTGTCACTCCTCACACGTTCCGCACAGCACCCAAATCCGTCGGCCATATGATGACATTGCCCAGAGACTATGTTGACAATGCTGAGGTAGAGACCGTGCTGCTCGAGCTCACCGAGGAGGTATGCCGCGACTGCCGCCGCAAAGGATATATGGGCTATGTGGTCACCGTTAGCTGCATGTGCAGCCCTTACGATACGCCTACGGGCTTCTCTCGGCAGATGAAGATGCCGGATCCGACACATAACACGAACGCTGTGTTCCAAGCGGCCAAGACGCTCTTCTATCGGTTCTGGGATAAGATGCCGGTCCGGCGTGTAGGGATTACCCTTAGCAACCTTGTTGATGATCAGGGGTACCAATTAACCTTGTTCGAGGATCAGGTGAAGTCGCGGGAGCTGGATAAGACCACCGATCTGATCAAGGACCGTTACGGCAGCGCCGCTATTGTGAGAGCTTCATCAGCAACTGCTTCAGGGCAAGCTGCGGAACGATCACGGAAGATCGGGGGCCATTATAAATGACGAAGAAACTCGAAGGCAATGGGTTGTGGGAGTCCAGCCGAATGATGCTTCCGCAGCATAAAGAGCAGTTGCTGCATATTCAGAGCGGAGTACCTATCGTTGCCGAGCCTCCTACCAAGAGAGAAATCGAGGTGATTCGAGATTCCATCATTCTTCCTGTCGCGCTCACCATCGTCGAGAACAAGCGGCTGGAGATCGAACGATCCTCCCAGACGCTCAAGGGACTGTACGCCGCCACAGCCCACCTGCTGGCCCACAATATTCAGGAGGATGTACTGAAGTATCGCAAGTTCCTCGTCGACAGCAATATCCAGGTATTCGAGGACTCCAAGGATGGCACCGAGCTTCACTATCGGTACATGTGCCGCGGCCGTGAGGATCGCTTCGTCATGACCAAAGACTTCATGCGAGCCGAGATCAGCGTGAGAATTGGCCGCTATGCCAAAAGTTTGATCGGAACCCTGCAGCAGGCAGGGAAAAGCACTTAATTCCCACAATTCGCACGTGGATCACGTATGTAATAGGGGCTTGATGTCATCCGCGGTTTTCTTCCATTCCTGGAAGCACGGAAGGAAACCGTGTGATGCACTTTAAAAAGACGCCTTGCGGTGTCTTGTGGCTACTGCGGACAGCCAGCCAGCGGCTAAGCGGACACAGGTTCCGTTATTTGCGCTAATATCGCTAAAAGCAAGATTTCGCGGACACACGTTCCGCTAAGTGCAGGAAAATCGGCCTATTATCCGGTTTTTACCAGAGGGACGGAACGTGTGTCCTCCAAAATGACGATTCGCCCTGTTTTGGCTCCCATAGCGGATCTCCTGTCCGCCAAACTATCCCACTAAAATCTTCCCTGCCCCTATCCTACCTGGCTTTTAACCAGACTCTCCACCACACTAACCAAGCCCAAGGATTTTCTACATATTTTAACGCTACATAATCATGTAACTTCAAAGCATTATAAACATCAATCGTTTTAATTTCATTTACATCATCTTCAAACATTTCATACTTTATCTCGAATATAGGCC
>JARBUQ010000030.1 GCA_029239545.1 Paenibacillus sp. | reverse complement strand
TGGTATTGTGGGAGGCATTGGCGGAGGTTGGATTATGGATACGTGGGGGAAGGCTTCCTTGTATAACGCAGGTGCTGGATTTTGTCTGGCAGGTGCCTTGCTCTTGTACGCTACACAAATATATTGGAAAAGAAAGACGATAGAACCTATTGCCTAACAGGCTTCAAACCGTATAAGAAAAGACGCCTAGTGAAGAAAGGCGTCTTTTTGGTGTTCAGAAATACTGTACTGAATAATTTCCATAACATCCTCAGTCTCCAGCGCTTCGAGTCCGTTACGGAGCATTATCTCCGAATTCAGCTCATTATGGCGAAGAAACGGATACAGCTCGGGCGTTAATTTCATCACAATCCTGGACAGTTTAACGGTTTCCATCTTCGTCACCTTCCAATCCTTCGAATTTTAATTCGTGATCAGAAAATACAAATTTTGGAGCCAAGAGGTAAACCAGAACTTATGAAATTACATTTTAAGTATACCATATTAGTACTTCGGATGAAGCACATTTTTCAATACGGGCTTGCCCTTTTATCTCAAACGTCTAAATTCCCCAATAACCTCAACGGTTTCGACTATATTGACCCAGGCTTTGGGATCTACCTCGCGAATGATTTTGCGCAGATCGGCCAGCTCATAACGTGTAGTAACCGTCATCAGCATATCCTGGGGCTTACGTGTGAAGGCTCCCTCGGTCTTGACCAAGGTAACTCCGCGAGGCATTTGATGAAGTCTCTCGGTAATTTGCTCTCTGTATTGCGTAATGATGAAAGCAGTAACCTTGAGCTGACGAATATGTATCGTGTCAATGATTTTGCCCGTGATGAAGATGGACAGCATGGAACGCAGCGCCAAATCCCAGTTGAACATATAGCCTAAGGCGAACACTACACTCGAATTAAGCAGGAAGAGAGCGGTTCCGAGAGGAAAATTACGGTTCATCGTCAAGATGTACCCGACAATATCGAATCCGCCCGAGGAGCCTCCGACGCGAAGAGTGAGCCCTGTACCCAGCCCGATCAGCACACCGCCGAATACAGCGCCAAGCAGAGGATCCTGATTGAAATGATCTGTAGGCACGATCTGCATAAACCACGAGGTCAACAGAACTGACAAGATACTCAATAAGACAAAATATCGACCAATAACGATCCAGCCCCAGATAAGAATCGGAAGATTAAATAGGAAATATAATAACCCGATGTTCCACTTCGCGTAATAACCTGCAATCATGGATATACCAGAAACTCCGCCACTTAGCAGCTGGTGAGGAATTAGGAATCTATTGAAGCCTACAGCAATTAACAAGGCCCCGAGCGCAACAATAAGGATATGAATCATATCCCGAATAGTAATCATCTGCTTCATAGCTCACCAACCTCCGTCCATCCAGCAGTAGTATGCCCAGCCGGCACAAAAAATCCGCAGGCCTGGAAGGCTGCGGATTCGAAGACAAGGATAGGGGATGCTTATCAGCGCTTCTTGGAAGAGAAGCCGCCTGATCGGCTTGAAGTCTTAGGTGCGCTCGATTTGGCTTTTGGAGTAGAACCGTCGCTTTTGCGAACCGATGAGCTCTTGGATGACGAGGACGACGAGCTGCTTTTGGATGATGAAGAAGATGATGACGTTGATGGCTTAGTCGTAAAAGAACCTGTGCTCCCGCCGCTGGAAGGTGTTGTTGAAGTTCCTGAACTGCTCTTGGATGCATCTGTATTGCTGCTCGTACTTCCCTTGGAGCTGAAGCTTCCCGTTCGATCAGAAGTAGATGGGTTTGAAACGTCTGAATCTTTTGTGGCTGTACTGGTTGAACTTTTGCCTGCTGTGCTGGTCCCATAACCTTTGTAAGTGGAGGTTCCCTTGGAGGAGGACCAATCTGATCCGAACAAGGATTGCACCAGAACTGCAGTCATATAGCCTTGAAGGAATGAAGAATCGTAATTTTTCTTGGCATATTCTATTGAATCGATCTCTATTAGTGTATTGTTCTCATTGTTGGGATCCTTATGAACATTAATAATGCGGTTGTCGTAGAAAAGGAACATCTGCTCGATGTCTTCCTTGCTTATCTCTTTGGGCTTTTCTTGAGCAGCAATATCCTGGGCCGTCTGCGGAACCGTCTTTCCTTCGGACAAATATATTTTGGCGGACGCTTTCCCCTTCCCGGCGACATCTACCAGCTGGTAAGACTCCTTGACGTAGCTGCTGGCGTTCGTACACCCTGTGATCAGGGCCGCCATCAAGAGGAAGGCAATCCAACCTTTCCAGTGTTTCATTGGAGCGTGCACCTCCTGGTTAAGCTATTTTTTGACTGTTGTGGTTGTGGACTGCAATCGTTTGATCTCGGCTGTCGGAATCCGGTTGCCCTGCAGGGCAATGAATTTGCCGTCTTGCCATTGCAAGAAGAAATGAAGCTCCTGATTAGCAAAATAACGCCATAGCAAAACATCGTCTCCGTTGCGGAAATCGGTATTGCCTTCCGTGCGCGTTACATCCTTGCCGTTGTATTCCAGTTCGAATGTAGTTTCCCCATCGAGGACAAGCTTGGTAGGTACATCATTCGGATCATCCAGCGAACCTTCAAGAAACTCGCACAGGAAACAATCCATCATCCGGCCCTTTTCCACAATTAAACAATCGATTTTGCGGCCATTTTGAACATAATAAGCGAATCGGTGAGGGGGATAACCGCGATCGAAGTAACTCACCTTCCCGGTAACGATGTATTCTTCCAGATCGATGCTTAGTATATCGCCTACTGTTGTTAGTTCTAGGGGGTGAACAGCCAGAGCAGGTGCTGGCTCAGGCTTTTGGGATTTACTTTTAATGATTGAGCTGATTCTTTTCCAAACGGACATTAGCATTCTCTCCTCAGTAAACGGCTTCTTGTAACATTATACGAGAAAAACGAAAGGAACGTTGCAAAAAAAAATGCCAGCCAGAGCGGGTTTTATCAATTTTTGGGCAATTGGGCAGACGCCACTGGAAATGTACAGATAAGCTGTGCTATAATAACAAAGATATTCTTAAGTTCGGCTAGTATTTTCCAAGCGGAAAATGCTTTTTTTTACGATCAGCATGCTGATCTTGGGCAGACGATGCATCGTGCCGGTTGGAAAAAGGTACACTATTCGGAGAATCCGATGTCTTCAATAAAGGTCGTGCTTAAGGGTAAATTTAATACTTGGTAAGGGATATAGGAAGCCCTTAAAGTAAAGGAGTATAAACAATTTGAAAGCTTTTGCAGATTTTAATCTAGACCCGAACGTACTTCGGGCGATCACTGAGATGGGTTTTGAGGAGTCAACGCCCATTCAGGAGAAAACGATCCCGCTCGCTATGGAGGGTCGCGATTTGATCGGTCAAGCACAAACGGGTACGGGCAAAACCGCTGCTTTTGGTATTCCGGTTATCAATCGGATTCAAGTAACAGAAGAGCGCATCGTAGCTTTGATCATGTGTCCAACGCGGGAATTGGCTATTCAGGTAGCGGAAGAGATCAGCAAACTGGGCCGTTTTAAAGGTATTCGCTCCTTGGCGATATACGGCGGACAGGACATTGTGAAGCAAATTCGCGCTTTGAAGAAGAAACCGCAAATTATTATCGGAACTCCAGGACGACTGCTTGATCATATTAATCGCAAGACGATTAAGCTGGATAATGTATCCACAGTCATTCTGGATGAAGCGGATGAAATGCTGGATATGGGTTTCATGGAAGACATTCAGTCGATCCTGAGCCTTGTCCCTGCAGAGCGTCACACCATGCTGTTCTCAGCTACAATGCCTGAGAACATCAAGAAGCTTGCGAAGCAGTTCCTGCGTGAGCCTGAGCATGTATCGGTAATTCCTAAGCAAGTTAGCGCACCGCTGATTTCTCAGTACTACATTGAGCTTCATGAGAAGCAGAAGTTCGATGCATTGTGCCGACTTATCGATATGGAGTCGCCGGATCTGGCGATCATATTCGGTCGTACGAAGCGTCGGGTTGATGAACTGTCTGAGGCGCTTCAAAAGCGTGGCTACTCAGCTGAAGGCCTGCATGGCGATTTGTCCCAGAACCAACGCGATCACGTTATGCGCAAATTCCGTGACGGCAGTATCGACGTATTAGTAGCAACAGACGTGGCAGCTCGCGGGCTGGATGTATCCGGTGTTACTCACGTTATCAACTTTGACCTTCCACAGGATCCTGAGAGCTACGTTCACCGTATCGGCCGTACTGGCCGTGCAGGACGCGAGGGAAGCGCCTGGACATTCGTGACTCACCGTGAGATTGATCACTTGCACTTTATCGAGAAGCTAACTCGCCACAAGATTTCCCGCAAGCCAGTGCCTAGCTTGGCTGAGGCAATCGAAGGCAAGCAGCGTGTTACAGCTGAGCGTGTAATTGAAGTAATTAATTCCGACAGCCATGGCGAGTTCAAGGGCATTGCTATTCAATTGCTGGAGCAATATGATTCTGTACAGCTCATCGCAGCAGCACTTAAGCTTATGACAGGTGAGAAGCGCGATATAGAGATTGAATTGACACCTGAAGATCCGCTTCGCGCTAAGAAGCGTCGTCCAGATGTTCGCAGCTCCGGTCGCAGAATGCCGGGCTCTTACGTTCGTGACGGACAGAGCAGCAGCAGCAGCGGTAGTCGCAGCGGCAGCGGGTATGGCGGACGCAGCAGCGATAGCAATCGCGGCAGCAGCAGCTCATATCGCGGCGGTAGCGGTGGCAGCGGCGGACGCAGCAGCTATGATCGTGATCGCAGCAGCAGCCGTGAAGGCGGCGGAGAGCGTCGACGCAGCAGTGAAAGCGGAGATCGCAAACCAGCTGGCTCCAAGGAGTTTGTGAATAACTAAGCTCGATGAACACAATGCCTTCGTAGAGTATTGACCCTCTGCGAAGGCTTTTTTGTCGAAAATCGCAACATTTTTTGCATTATTGGAACCGAATAAGTTATTATGATAGTGGACAAGAGGTTGAAGGAGGACATGGGATTGGAATTTCGTGGGCTAATGGGTGGTTTTTACCGAATATCAGAATGGATTATGAGATTGTCAGTCATTAATGTATTGTGGATCGTTTGTTCGTTTCCGTTCTTTTACTTGGTGCTGGCTGGGTTGCTGGCAATGTCAGAGAATCCGGATGTGGGTGTGCAATCCCTTACTTTAATAGCAATCGTAACCCCTTTCACACTTTTCCCGGCTACAGCAGCGGCGTTCGCAGTAGCTCGCAAGTGGGTAACAGGTGATACGGACGTACCATTATTCAAAACATACTTTCGCAGCTACAAGGAAAATTATGTTCAGAGTATGTTAGGCGGTATTTTCTTTATCCTGTTGTATGTAATCGTATACGTTAACTATACGTTTTATTTGAAGCAGGGGAATTCGCTTAGCTTATTATCGGTCCTGTTTATTGTATTTCTTGTTATTTTGACCTGCTCGATGTTCCATTTCTTCTCTTTGATGGTGCATTTTCACATGAAAATTTTTCAGCTCGTGAAGAATTCCATCCTTCTGACGATTGGCAATCCGATTAATACATTCCTGCTGATGGTGACCAATGGAGCTGTCTTATATGTTAGCTTCAATAAATTCACTTTCCTGATTCCTTTTTTCATGGGGAGTATTATGGCTACCGTTTCGTTCTTTTACTTCCATAGAATCTTCGATAAGATCAAGATGAAGACGGAGAAGGAGCAGAAGCTAAGGGAAGAGAAGGAAGAGGCTGAGCGTTTGGAGGCTGAACGTCTCGATTCGGAATCCGGCAGCGGTGATAGCTCGGATCGTCTGCTCGAATCCAATGAACTATCAACAGATGGAAATCATGAACGCAAATAACAATCCTTGACTCTTGGTTTACTTTTTGATGAACAGAGCCTATAATTGAGCTTACAATCGAATGAAACACGAACGCTCCTGCGATGTTCGTCACGATTCTCCTAATGTTTTAAACCAATGAAACATTTTCGGGAGTCCAACATTGCCGTCCCGATGACATGCCCTCCAAAGGGGACTTCAGACTGATGGTTGCGGACACCCACCTGCGAGAGCGGGTTTGAAACAAGAGAGTCGAACGACATATGCGGGGTTCTTTGTGTTCTCATTCGGTTCTTCGTTACTTATGCGATACCTTAATCAAGGTTGTTATTAGATGAACTACATATGGGAGTGGAAGAAGATGAAGATTTTTATTGATACAGCTAACGTAGAAGAAATTCGCACAGCACATGGCCTTGGTATTCTAGCGGGGATTACAACCAACCCTTCGCTAATAGCCAAGGAAGGCAAGGACTTTTTTGAAACACTGAAAGAAATTATTTCCATAGTCGGCAACGAAATTCCGATTAGTGCAGAGGTGATTTCCCTCCAGGCGGATGAGATGGTTGAGCAAGGCCGCAAGTTGGCAGCAATCAGCCCTAACATTGTAGTTAAGGTTCCTATGACAGCAGACGGTTTGCAAGCAACCAGCAAACTTACTGCACTTGGCATCAAGACGAATGTGACATTGATTTTCACGTCTACCCAAGCTATTCTGGCAGCACGTGCAGGTGCAACCTTCGTTTCTCCTTTCATCGGGCGGTTGGATGACATTAATCAAGTGGGGATGAATTTGATCCGTGAGATCAGCCAGATCTTCCAAGTTCATGATATTAAGAGCGAGATTATATCGGCAAGCGTCCGCCACTCCGCACATGTAATTGAGGCAGCTCTGCTTGGTGCTCATATCGCTACTGTACCTCTTAAGGTTATTCAACAAATGATCAAGCATCCTTTGACAGATCAAGGCATTGAGAAGTTTACTGCGGATTGGGAAAGTGCCAAGCTCAGCAAATTTTAACTGTTTGTTGATCATGATGAAGTAACAGAGTAAAGCATCTTTTTGCCCTTCATTCCGACAATGGATACGCTGCACGTTGAGCAGCGATCCGTTTGGATGAAGGGTTTTTTTGAGTCTTTTTTTCGCTTAATATGCTGGTATCTGAGCGATTTTGTGAAGTTGGAGCACATTTTCTGCGAATGTTCTTAACGAATTCCGTTAATTATGCTACAATACTTCCTAATAAGACGCATTATATAGGGGGATTGTCTGTGGAGAGGGAGCTTGCGCTAGAGGTAGTACGTGTGACAGAGATGGCGGCATTGTCTGCGGCACATTGGATGGGCAGAGGGAGAAAGAATGAGGCAGATGAAGCCGCTACAAGCGCAATGCGACGTATGTTCGACACAGTCTCGATCCGCGGGACGGTTGTAATTGGTGAAGGGGAGATGGATGAGGCCCCAATGCTGTATATTGGCGAGCAGGTTGGAAGCTTGCAAGGTCCTGAGGTTGATGTAGCCGTTGATCCACTGGAGGGAACGAACATTGTTGCCAGAGGGCTGGATAATGCGATCTCAGTGCTCGCCATCGCGAGTAAAGGGAATTTGCTTCACGCTCCCGATATGTACATGGAGAAGCTTGCGGTTGGTCCTTCGCTGGTCGGTAAGGTCGATATCAATGCTCCGCTGGAAGAGACATTGCAAATAGCAGCCAAAGCTCAGAAGAAGAATATAAGTGATCTTACAGTTATGATGCTGGATCGCGAGCGGCATGATATGATTGTGAAGACCCTTCGCAAAGTAGGTGTGCGCATTAAGTTCCTCACAGATGGGGATGTAGCGGGAGCGATCGCTCCTGCTATGGCAGAGAGCGGAATCGATCTGTTCGTGGGCTCAGGTGGGGCTCCTGAAGGGGTGTTGGCCGCTGCAGCTCTGAAATGCCTGGGTGGGGAATTACAAGGCCGTCTGATGCCGGGGAATGCTCTGGAGTATCAACGCTGCGTCTCGATGGGGCTAAGCGATCCTTACAAGGTGTTGACGATGGAGGATATGGTAGGGAAGGACGATGTGATCTTCGCTGCAACTGGGGTAACGTCCGGCAGCTTCCTGCAAGGGGTTCGTTACCTGCCAGGGGAACGGGCGGAGACGCATTCGCTCGTAATGCGAGCCAAGACACGAACGATCCGTCATATCCAGACGCAGCATTACTTGCCGAACAAGCAATTATTTCATAATTGACCACAATTACTGAAGAATTCATAATTACAGCCGCTGCGATTTCGCAGCGGTTTTTGTATGCGTGTATGCATGGACGGAGAAGAAACAACTGGATTTATTGTGCATTATTGATTATGATCAGAAAAGAAGAGAAATGATCAATAAAGAAAATTCATATACATCTATGTTAACAGGAGGCATTCATGTTCGCAGAAGAAAGATATGTACGAATAATGGAAGTCGTCAATCAGGTGGGAAAAGCAACGGTGTCAGAGCTTAGCGAAGCGCTCGGAGTTTCTCAAGTGACGGTTCGCCGTGATCTGGAGAAGCTGGAGGAGAAGGAGCTTCTGCTGCGGACTCACGGTGGTGCGATGGCGCTGCATGCTCATGTGAATGAGGTCGCTCATGAGAAGTCCTTTTCTGAGAAGGCTGAAGCGCTGGTGGAGGAGAAGGAACGCATTGCTGAAGCGGCAGCCAAGCTGATCCATGATGAGGATGCTGTCATGCTGACTCCGGGCACAACAAGCATGTTCATAGCCAAAC
Source organism: Paenibacillus sp. (assembly GCA_029239545.1). Taxonomy (GTDB): domain Bacteria; phylum Bacillota; class Bacilli; order Paenibacillales; family NBRC-103111; genus Paenibacillus_AA. The sequence goes on along the minus strand of JARBUQ010000030.1, from coordinate 7,148 downwards.
GTCTGGTCGGCAAGAAGAAGCTCAAGATCGTAACGAATGCTGCCAACATCGCAGTCCAGATGGGCAATTACGCGGACCTGGAGGTTATTCTGATCGGCGGCAAGCTGAGACCTAAGTCTTTTGCCCTTGTTGGTCCGTTAGCCGAGGATATGCTCAAGAATGTAAGAGTGGACAAGCTGTTTCTGGGAGTTGACGGGTTCGATCTGAAGGAAGGATTGACCACGCCTAATATAGCCGAAGCGAGTATGGACCGCCAAATGCTTTCGATTGCCAAGGAAGTTATCGTCGTAGCGGATCACAGTAAATTCGGTAAGGTATTCTTCTCTCACATTGCCCCTTTGCAGGCCGTGCACACCGTCATTACCGATCGCGGTCTAAATAAGGAAACCTGCGCTCGAATCAGGGATCTGGGCATTCAGCTTATCCTCACATAAAAAAATTGTCTGATCACTCTTGTCACCTGCAAGGTTCATCCGTTACAATAAGAAAAGAAACTAAACGAAAGCAAATTATCACAAATGTAACTAAACGGGAGGAAATAATCATGCCATTAGTATCATCTACCCCAATGCTCCAAACAGCTCGCGCCAACGGTTATTGTATTGGTGCTTTCAACGTGCACACTCTGGAAATGCTTCAAGCTGTTGTGGAGGCAGCGGAGGAAACGGATTCCCCGCTTATTATCCAATCAACTGTGGGAACTGTAAGACATCTTGGTCCTGAGTATATCGCTGCTGCTTCAACTGTTGCTTCCAACTTGTCGCGCGTTCCGATTGCGCTCCATCTGGATCACTGTACAGAGTTTGACCTCATCGTTCGCTGCATTCGCGCAGGATATACCTCGGTTATGATTGATGCTTCCCATTCAGCATTTGAGGAGAATGTGCGTCAGACGCTTAAGGTAGTTGAGGTAGCGCGCGCCGCTGGCGTCAATGTAGAAGCAGAGCTTGGTAAAGTTGGCGGCGTGGAAGACGATATTGTCGTTGCTGATAACGAAGCTCTGATGGCGGATCCGGATGAATGTGTGTTGTTCGTTGAACGTACAGGTGTACCGACACTTGCCCCGGCAATTGGCACAGCCCATGGTATTTACAAAGGGGAGCCTAAGATCGATTTCGACCGTATTAAACGAATTGCGGACAAAGTTCCTGTTCCGCTTGTGCTGCATGGAGGCTCCGGCATTCCCGAAGAACAGGTTCGCAGAGCCGTATCGCTTGGTATGGCGAAGATGAACGTGGCCACTGAACTGCGTATTGTGTTCTCGGATGCGATCAAGGAAGTTTTTGCAGCTAATCCGGAAGAGAATGATCCGCGTAAATATATGATTCCTGCTAAGAAAGCTTTGAAGGCGGCTGCTATCGAAAAGATGCGTTTATGCGGTTGCATCGGTAAAGCGAGCGATTTCCGCGGATGATTACTACGGTCACTCTGAATGCAGCCATTGACAAAACGTATTTTGTTGAAGGATTTGAGCTGGGTCAAGTTTCTCGGGTAGGTCAGATGATCAGTTATCCGGGCGGCAAGGGTGTTAATGTGGCTCGTGTAGCGCATCTCTTAGGCGGACCCGTTCATGCGACCGGTTTCGTTGGGGGCAGCAATGGTCAATACATCGAGACGGAATTAGAGAAACAAGGCATCAGCAGTCGTTTTGTCCGTGTGAATGGAGAATCCAGACTATGCCTGAACATTATTGATGCAACGAACAAACGTTCAACTGAATTACTTGAACCCGGCCCAGCCATCGATGAAGCAAGCGCAGAAGCGATGAAGCTGCGAATCCGAGAATTAGCGTCGGGATCACGGATCGTTGCCTTCTCAGGCAGCTTGCCGAAGGGCCTTCCGAGCACATTTTATGCCGATCTGATCGCAATCGCTCGTGCCGAAGGCGCGCATGTCTTTCTGGATGCGAGTGGGGACGCGCTCCTGCATGGCATACAGGCCAAACCATTCCTGATCAAGCCTAATGAGCAGGAGGTAGAGAAGCTGATCGGCAAGAAGCTGGAGCAGGAGAGTGATCTATACAGCAGCATCTATGAGCTCATGAATGATGGAATAACCTGTGTTGTGGTATCGTTAGGAGCAGAAGGTAGTGTTGCCGGTTATGAGGGTGTGCTGTATCGTATTCGGGCTCCACGAATTGAAGCTGTCAATACGGTTGGATGCGGGGATTCCTTCATTGCAGGGATGGCGGTCGCCTTAGAGCGCGGTGATAATATTCAGGATGCGCTGCGTCTGGCTACAGCTACAGGAACGGCTAACGCGCTTATGGCAGAAGCAGGGAACGTGGATTTGGAAGATGTTGAGAGATTGTTGAAACAAGTTAAGATTGAAGTAATAATTTAGTTGAAAACGCTAGCCAATCTGATAGGATTGGCTTTTTTGTTTGATGTTTTCATGGTAATATGAATGGTAGGACAACTCGCGACTTTTGCGTGAATGGATAGAGGGGGATCACACCGTTGTTGAAAAGAACCTTGATTGGACTAATGCGCAGCCATGAAGTGACGGGAGAGAAAGCGAAGGACCCGGATCTCAAAACCCGCTATTACAAAATTTCCAAGGATCAGCTCTGGGAAGAAGTCGTTACCTTGCTGAAGAAGGTTCCGAAGTATACTATCCTCCATGAAGTTAAGAACGTCGGGGAGATCGTAGTTACGAAGAAGACGATGACTGGCCGTACGCAGGATATTACCCTTACTTTATTCGCAATAAATCCCGTGAAATCGGCGGTTGATATTTACTCGGCTTCACGAGGCTCGCTTGGTGATTTGGGATCGAACTACAGAACGATTCTGGAATTGTTCAAGATATTCGACCAGAAGCTCGCCAGCTACAAAATTGACAAATAACGTTGGAAAAGCAGCCCGAAGCTTATTGCTTGAGAGCTGTTTTTTTGTTGTATTACAAGAAAAACCTCCCCGGATGGGGAGGTTTTCTTATGTAACCGACTCTTACAGAAGACCTTTAACAGCAGCTACTGCGGATTCGTAGTTCGGGTGTTCTGTCATTTCCGGCAAATATTCGATATAAGCAATCTTGTCGTTTGCATCGATAACGAAGATTGAACGCATCAACAATTGAAACTCTTTGATCACAACGCCATATGCAAGGCCGAATGACTTTGCTTTGTAGTCGGACAATGTTTCTACTTTGTCGATCCCGGCAGCTCCGCACCAACGGGCTTGAGCGAAAGGAAGATCCACACTGATTGTCAGAACGGCAACGTTGTCGCCTAGACCGGCAGCTTCTTCATTGAAGCGGCGGGTTTGTTGATCGCAGACGCCTGTATCCAATGAGGGTACTACGCTGATCAGCTTCACTTTGCCAGCATAATCAGCAAGAGTTGCTTCCGTCACCAAATTTTTGTTTACTGTAAAGTCAGGAGCTTGATCTCCTACTTTCAATTCCGGGCCAACCAATGTGATCGGGTTGCTCTTAAATGTAGCGACTCCAGTACGTTCTTGTGCCAAAGGGACCATCTCCAATCATGAATTATAAGTTTTTGACCAATACTTATTATAATCTAACGTTTCTACACTTGTCCAATATGTGGACATAATGAGAAGAGCTCCTTCCAGGCGGATGAATAGATTGTGCTACCTTACACACGGGGTTGATTTGAGGTATGATGGAGAGGGTTATACATAGGGGACCAACAACAGAGAGTACGTCGGGAGGGATCATTATTTTATTCTTGCGTTATGAAAGCTTTAGCCAGTATATTCGAGCCTATCCGATTACCACAGCGGTTCTGTTCGTTCAGATTGCGCTGTTCGCCTGCATGACTATTGTAGGCAGCTCAACTGACAATGAGACATTAATTCGTTTTGGGGCACTAGTCAATGCTCCGCCTTACTCTGGAGAAATATGGAGATACTTCTCTGCCATCTTTTTGCATATCGGATTCGATCACCTGTTATTCAACAGTTTTTCCATTTTTATATTTGCACCCCCCTTGGAGCGGTTGCTTGGGAAATGGCGGTATTTGATCTTCTATCTGGGAAGCGGCTTGGCAGGGAATCTTATAAGTGAATTGCTGTCTCGTGAAATACATATCTCAGCAGGAGCATCCGGAGCTATTTACGGGATATTCGCCTCTTACTTATATATTGCTCTGTTCCGAAAGGAAGCCATAGATAAGCAATCCTCGACCACGATAAAGACCGTCCTGGTTGTTGGTGTTATATATTCGTTCATATCGCCAAATGTGAATTGGTATGCCCATCTGGGAGGATTTCTGGCCGGGATGTTGTTGTTTCGTCAGATGATTAGGAGGTAACGGGGACTTGGAACTTAGACAGCTGCAGTACTTTGTAAAAGTGGCACAAAAACAACACGTAACCCAAGCGGCGGCGGAGCTGCATGTGGCCCAATCGGCAGTTAGTCGGCAAATCCACCAATTGGAGGAGGAGCTGGGGATGCAGCTGTTCGTTCAGAAGGGCCGCAATCTGCAGTTAACCCCGGTCGGGAAACTGTTCCTGAGCAGGATGACCGAGCTGCTTGCCGGACTGGACAAAGCTGTTATGGAGATGCGGGAGTTTTTGGACCCTGAGAAAGGAGAGATCCGGATCGGGTTTCCTCATACACTGGGGATTAATTTAATCCCTACAGTTGTTGCGGATTTCCGTAAGGGTCATCCTGATGTCAAGTTTCGATTGAAGCAGGGGACGTTCGCCAGTTTGATACACGATGTGACCAGGGGTGAGGTCGATTTGGCTTTTATCTCACCCTTTCCGGAGAAGCATGATCAGGTTGCAGGAGAGCTGCTGCTGACTGAGGAGTTGTATGCTGTACTTCCGGCCAGTCATCCGCTTGCGGATCAGTCGTCTATTCGTTTGGCGCAGCTCAAGGATGATCCGTTCGTTATGTTCAGTGAGAACTATTCCTTGCGTGCTATTGTGTATGATGCTTGCAAGGAAGCGGGGTTTACCCCGTATATTGGTTTCGAAGGGGAAGAAACAGACACGATCAGGGGGCTTGTCGCTGCGGGCATGGGCGTAGGCTTACTCCCAGAGATGGCTCTGACCGAGATTAGTCCGCTTATGCCGGTAAAGGTGAGGCTTACCGAGCCTCGTGTCATGCGCACAATTGGACTTGTTCGACGCAAAGGCGAGAAACTGCCCATAGTAGCAGAGATGTTCCGGCGATTCCTGATCGAACAATTCAGAATGTAACCAGAACCATTAGTGGATAACAATAAAAGCTTTCTTTCCGAGTCGTTACGACCGGAGAGAAAGCTTCTTGGGTTTATTCCTTATTTGCCATGCGTCCGTAACTTAATCGTTGCTGCGGTTGTTGAAAATCATGATGTACTTAAGCAGCTCCAGCAAGGAGATTAAGGCGGCGGCGACGTAAGTTAGGGCAGCGGCGTTGAGTACTTTGGCTACGCCTCGTTCTTCATCGTTGGAGATATAACCGTTCATGACCATCGCGTCGCGCGCACGACTACTGGCATTGAACTCTACCGGCAGCGTAATAAGCTGGAACACAACTGCGGCCGAGAAGAAAATAATGCCAAGGCCGAGCAAGAAAGTAAACTGCTGGAAAAACAACCCTGCAATGATCAGGAGAGGGGCGACTCCGGACGTCAAGTTTACTACAGGGAACAAATTGTGACGGGCTACCAACATGGGATAGCTCTGTTTGTGCTGGATAGCATGACCAACTTCATGGCAGGCAACTGACACGGCAGCGATGCTGCTCTCGTAGTATACAGGCTCAGAGAGTCTGACAACACGTTTGATCGGGTCGTAGTGATCAGATAGTACGCCTGGTACGGGTTCAATCGGAATATCCTCGAGACCGTTATCATCAAGCATGCGTCTTGCGGCGTCATAACCGTTCATACCGGAAGAGACAGGGACGGTGGACCACTTCTTGAACGTTCCCTTAACTCTGAACTGTGCCCATAAGGAAATACCGAAAGCGATAAAGATCAAAAAGTCCATAGGATGAAAAAACATGTTAAACCCTCCATTACTGTAATCTACATGAGTGGGCCTTTACCAAGAAGGAGCAATAAAGCTTCAATGCAAGCGGCGCTCTGCGTGGCCAGGTTATTAAAAGCATTGCTGGCCTGCTTAGGCTTCATCTGTGAGAGCAGTGGACTAATCTCCTTCACTTCCCGTTCTAGCTGTTCGAGATGTAGCTGGAGAGATGTGAGCTTTTCTGTCACTACTTCGCTTCGGCTGACCTTCTGCCACATATTCAAGCTTTCCTTGATTTCCTCAAGGGTGTATTTCTCTTTCTTCATATCTTCTATACGTTTCAAGCGCGCTACGGTTTCATCACTGTACAGTCGATAATTTTTGACGGATCGTTTGTCTGGAGTTAGCAGACCAAGCTTAGTATAATAGTCGATTGTACGCGGACTGACGTTGGAGAGACGAGCCAGTTCTCCAATCTTATAAAGAGTCGTTACCCCAATTCGCTCCCCCCTTAGTATGTACATATTCAGAACATCTCATCTCATCATAACGAATGCAAACCGTACAGTCAAACGTTATGCTTTTGGCAGACGGGAAAGTTAGTGTAATTTTCTGTATGTATGTCATATAACCTAACACAAAAGCCTGTACTTACGAATGTTCACATAACATTTATAAGGAAATGTACGGTTTTTTCAAAAAAACATCAAATACCATATTGTCAAATTCATCTCATCTAGTTATAATGACACTATCGGTTTCATTGTATGTTATAAAAATTGACATGAAGGTGGGTAATCGAATGAAACGGGTACTTATGATGGTAGGTTTACTGGTTTTGGCTTTTCCAACACTGGCTTTAGCAGCAGGTGAGCCGCCTACGAATGAGCAATTGTTTCAAGCGGTAGATGCGGTATGGATTATGTTGGCGGCAATCTTAGTTATTTTCATGCAAGCTGGATTTGCACTATTGGAAGCAGGGTCGACTAGAATGAAGAATGCCGGGCACGTCGCCGGTAAAACAATTTTGACCTTCGGAATTGCCGGATTGGCGTTCTGGGCAGTTGGTTTCGGATTAGTGTTCGGCGATGGAGGAAGCTGGAACAAGATTATCGGTTTCGGTGGATTCTTCGTTAACGGAACAGAGGAGCAGGCAACAGAATCATTCGGTTCCTTGGCTTTCTCGGTAGTGCCTATCGGCATCAAGTTCCTGTTCCAGCT
>JARBUQ010000486.1 GCA_029239545.1 Paenibacillus sp. | reverse complement strand
ACGCGCCCGCTCTTCAATCAACAGCTCAGAGATGATGCCCGTTTCCCTCGCGTATGCGTGAAAGCTCGCTGCCCCCTGCGGAGGGACGCGAATTTCTGAAGAGCTGTTGCCGCCGAAGACAGGACGATCCTGCACGAGACACACTTGCGCTCCTTGACGTGCCGCGGCAACAGCGGCGGAGAATCCCGCTAGTCCGCCACCGCATACGACTATATCATACCGCTCCTCAACCAAGCGAAAGCCGACTTTTGCAAATTCCAGAGCACTCATCGCACATCCCCCTTCAGGTTGATCCCGTTGTTCATCTTGCCTGTATGATTGCCTAACACAAAGTCTACTCCCCATTCAACTAAACGTTGTACTTCTGTCTCATATTCAGAGGTTAAGAAAGAGCCATGCACAAGTTTATTGAACCGCTTTATGTGATTGATCATTTCCTTTGTAACGGTTTCACAGCTTACACTTACCGCATTGTGATTATATTCAATCGCATTGTTAAGCACCCTTTCATAGCTATCCGGGCCGGGAGCTCCGTCATTTTGCGTGAAGGCATTGGCTTCAGCTTTTTTGATGATGTTGATTACACTTGGATTTCCAAAAAAGATCACTTGCCCGAGCATATCGCGCTGCTGGATGATTCGTAGTACTTCCAAAGAGTCCTCACGCTTCAAATGCAAAATGAGATCCACTTCACTGCCTTGAAATTCATCCAGCACTTGCGGCAAAGTCGGAATCCTGACATCTATCCGATCTGCAAAAACATCGCCTTTCCAGGAGCCGGCATCCAAGTATTCAAGGTAACCCGCATAATTCAATTGATCTACAAAACCAGTTCCATTCGTTGTTCTGTCTGCAGAAAGGTCATGCATCATGATAAACACTTGATCGGCTGTTTTACGAACATCCATTTCAATGCCACCTGCACCCGCCTTGACCGCTTCCCGGAAAGCAAGCATAGTATTTTCGGGGTATACATCCGAATAACCTCTATGAGCCTGGATTTTTTTGCAGCGCATAGCCTATACCCGAGGCCGCGAACGCGAAGGAAACACAGGTTCTTTGTATCGGACCACACAGCCATACAGCTCTCCTGAAGCGACGCAGAGGTAATCCTCCTCTTGGGAATACGAGAGACAGGAGATATAATGGATATTAGCCCACTCCGAATCAATGTCACGCAATTCATTATTGTCCTTGACCACCCTCGGTCTTCCCAGATCAACAAAACCATATTCCCGCGAATAATGGAATACATGGCCTGCATCCTTGTTCCCGCCATAGATCCCTACTACTTCATCTCCATTCAATCTTAAGAAATTCCGCAGCTGTCCGCTGGAATAAAGCCTGCCGTAAGCAGTCGCCTTGCTTAGGTCTGGCGACAGGCTGAATAGGAGGCCGTCATAGGTTCCGGCTATTACAGTTCCGTCTTCCAGAATTGTTCCCCCGGTCAGTATCGCGTTGAACGCTCTTCCCCTAATGGTCGGTGCTTGAACCTCAAGTGTCTCTGAGCGCATGTCCGCAATGTCGTATTTCAATAGTTCATTATTGGGACCAGACAGCAGGATGCGGTTCTCATCCAGCCTGATAAGGAACGATTCCCTCATCGGCACATGAATATTGCTCAGCACGCGCAGGCTGCCGCTGTTGGAGTCGCATATATATACAGCACCAGCTTGATCACTAACGAGCAGTCTGTCCTGATCCAGAATGAAATGAAGTCTCACAAGCTCAATCCCATTCGGAACATCTGCTTTAATGAAGCAGGTTCCTGCTGCGAGATCGATCTCTAAGATCTTCCTGTCTGATGTAAGCACGGCAACCTTGTGCTCATCTACATCTATACACGATACAGGAGCGCCTCCATCATAGATAACCCCGATTCTCAACGGCCATTCATCTTTATTATCAGCCTCCGTCAGGAAGACTTGCTCCTTGCCGCTTATACAATACACATTACCGTTCACTGCGCGTACATGCTGAACCGCTGTATTCTTCCAATCCATAAGCTGATGTAGCGGTAAAGTGCGGGTCGACCCGGCAACGATATGCATGAACGCCGGACTGCCGACTCCATTATAGTCCGGCTCCGTGTAAGGTCGAAGCTGGACATTCGGTGTGTCGGCCCCCGGCGGCTGCAGCTTGTTAATATCCACAGCCAGAATATACGGAGAGAATTCACCGCAAACATCAACCATATGCAGCCAACCGTCGCTGTCGAAAATCATCTCACATATATATTGAGAGTCTTTGCCATTAGGCGTTATGAGCCCGAGATTCTCAGGCTCGCCACCGTTCAATATATCCCATCTGACCAATCGAATCGGACAGTACCCGTCATATGTCTTCAAGCCGTAGTACAGGACGAAGTTGTCATCGGCAGCAAGTCCCCCGATTCCGTATGGATTAATCGGAAGCTCATGACGAAGATGGATATGCCCGTGGCGCACGACTTCCAGTGTTTCCGGATAGAGCTCTATCATTTCCCCATCCATATTGTCAACAAGGAATAGGGTGTTTCGCGGAGAATGAACAGCAAAAATAAACTGCCTCCGATGTTTCGTACCATTAGGAGAGAGGAAGTTGATCTTTAAATCCTGAATCTCATCAAGCTCCGGATCGTATCTCCAAACAGCCCCCGTATAAGAGCTTCCGTACAAACGGCCTTGGGCATCCTTCACAAGTCTGCAGGAAGAGAACTCGGACACTTTGCCGTAATCTTTGACCTCATTCGTTTCCAGATCGATTCTATAGAAATGCCCCCGCATATATCCGAGAAAATAATAGTATCGCGGATCATTCCCCAGCATACCGCCGTACATGCTCTCCCTCGGCACGGGAATGCCTCTGACCTGAACCTCGTTCGTATCGGGATTCACGATCATTAAGATCGAACCGGGATACCCTTCCCACGGGTGTTCGTAATATTGCTCATACATCCACTGCTTGTGCCCCGGAGCAGGGGCCGTATTGTGAGTGGCCATAATAAGCCTTCCATCCGGCAGGAAATCAATGCTTGTATGTATTTTGCTTGGCGGCATTTGCTCCGAATCGACGACCCATATTTTGGCTACATCGAATATAAGCCTCAGCTCGCCTGATTTGGGATAATACTCGTACAGCAAAGCCGTTAACGGTTTCTCATTCTCCCCGCACACGCTGATATAAAAACGACCATCAGGTGATCGGACGAAATCCCAAACCGCATTATGCCCTTCCTCATTGGGCAGCTGTGTAAACCGTGTCAACTGCTCCGGGATTCCGGCAAACAAATTGTTATTCATCTCTATCCCTCCATAAACGAATGCGATTCATCAGTATTTAATGATTAATTCCGGTGTTTCAAGCTTCGTCTTTTCGAACAAGGAGTCAATCGCAAAGCTGATCATTCCGGTGGTCAACAACGTCCGTTCCGTTGGAAAGGGCGGCTGTCGCGTTATTATGAAGGTCTCAATCATACGGGTTAGTCGTTCAAAATGTTCAAATGGTCGATCCAGGTCGCTGTTGTAACGGGAAGCAGCTACCTGACCTTGCCCATAATGAAAAGCAAAGCCCCATTGCTCATGCAGCCGCTTAAACTGGATAATGTAAGCCTTCGTTCCATCTGTGTATTCGATAATGAACAGAGCCGGATTCGGTTCGCTCGCTCTAGGATGAACCTGCGGCAGATCCGGATACGTACTTAACGCAGGCAGCAGCAAATCTTCTGGCCATTCCCCGCGGTCCATTGCCTCCCATGCTTCTCCATGCTCGCCCCCGATCAG
>JARBUQ010000485.1 GCA_029239545.1 Paenibacillus sp. | reverse complement strand
GGGGGTTGACGATCGGTTGAAGCTTCTCTCCTCTGCCTGTAGCAAGAGCCGTGCCTCCTGTTACACAGAAGGGTACATCCGAGCCCAGCTCCGCTCCCAGCTTCTGCAGGTCCTCTTGTGGGATATTCAGCTGCCACAGCCGGTTCAAGCCACGCAACGTGGCGGCCGCATCGCTGCTTCCACCAGCCAGACCAGCCGCCACAGGAATCCGCTTGTCCAGATGGATGTACACGCCTGTACGCACCTCGTAACGCTCCTTGATCAGCTGTGCAGCCTGAAAGGCCAAATTCTTCTCATCGAGGGGAATGTATCCGGCTTGGCTTGATATGATAATCGTATCTCTAGGCAGCTCCATCATTTCCAAGCGATCTGCCAAGTCCACCATCGTCATAATCATTTCGACTTCATGGTATCCATCATCTCTTTTATGGAGCACATCGAGTAGTAAATTAATTTTTGCCGGAGCTTTCTCGTAGATCTTCATAGTCCACCTTCTTTTCCGTACTGCTCCCTCCGAGGGGTTAACTTCCCACATTATATCAAAGGACAAAAAGAAAAGCTAAAGCGAATCGCCTTAGCTTGACCCTGTTAGTTTCCTGGTTTGCTGCCTGCCGAGGCAAGCTGCTGTTCGGCTAATTGAATAGCCCGCTTGACCATATTGCCTGCATCCTTGGACTTGATTCCTCCCCAGCCCTCACGCACAACGGTATCATAAAAGCCCAAATCCTTCGCAAGCTCGTCCTTGAATTGCTCGGACATAACCCCTCTTCTTCTGCGGCTCATAACTGCACCTCCTTCTTGGATAAGGTTAGATGTAGTATTTGATGATTGTCTTAGATGCATGCACAAATAAAAAAACGACAAACAGAGTTTGTCGTCGGTTACGGATTGCTGTCTATATTAATGTTGAATATAAGTGATGCGAACTTGTCCTTCATCTTGACAGACCATGACTTCCACCGATTCCGTCAAAATATCCGCATAACTGTAAGACACTCGCTTAAATGCATGTTGCTCCTGATCAAGCTTAACAATAAAAACAGAAGGGTAGGTTTCCTCCAAGACACCCGTTCTTTCGACGGTCTTGCGACGACCACCGTTGGCACGCAGCATAATCTTCTGACCAACGTGTGCTTCCAGGTTTCGTTTGATTTCCAATAGCGCGTTTTTAGCCATTGCGTACTACCACCTCTTTCCTTAATTATTATACCCCAATCGGAACAAGCTGTCAAACTGAACTAATTATTATATCAATGTCGTAAAGTCATTGTCAATGCCTTTTGCTGCAACATTTTCAGGATATTGCGCCCATTTTTTCACCGTTAGAATTCACAAAATGTTCAAAAAATATGCATAGTTCAGAAAAACTTTTCCCACACAAAAAATAATAGCGACTGAGGGCGCTATTATTTGCAGATCAAATATTAATTGAATGGAAGGGTCAAGAAGAATGATGATTCCCTGTCAATGCCGGTTGGTTCTCCGTAATCGGCTTCATCTTGGGAAGACCGATTCTATAGCTTCCACGAGTTTCAATGCCTCCAATTCCTTGAATACCGCTAATTGTATTATTAATGACATCCATGATATTCACGGTTTCTTTAATGGAGGTATAGGCTGTCTTGATCGCAATGCAGGCCGGATCCAGAGCATGGATCAATACACGTGCAGGCGAGCTTGCGAAGTTAGCCCCAGCCTGCAGCAGTGCCTCAAAGTGCGACTGACAAGCACCGGCTATCACGATGAGGCTATCGAAGTTGCGTTCATACTCCCTGGCTCTTTTGACCGAATTGACAAAATGACGGGAATGCTTGTAGCTCGCCAAGCTTCCAGGGTCCTGCTCGCGCAGGTTTTTCAATATTCCATCATGTCCCGTAACGACTACTATATTAGGCTTCACTTGAGGCAGCAGTCTATGCAAGGCTTGCGGCATGTCACCCTCCGGTACATAGAACCCCTCTGCCGGAACACGAAACTCGTGGTACAGAAGCATGCTCTTGCGCAAATAGTTAGCATCTCCGTCCAAATGCAGCACCTTGCCGGGCATCTCGAAAAAAGAATGCTCCGTCGACGGGAATTGAGTCGTCCAGTTGTTCTGGTTCCGCTCTCTCTGCCAAATCCTGTACCGGTTCAACTCCCGCAGAGATTCATTCACCTTGGCTTGCGATTGCAAATGCCCAGCCGGCCTTGCTTCCTTCATCAGCATCAAGTCGTGGAATGGGGAATCAGCCAGAAGTCGAAAATCCACCCCTTTAATAATGGCTCGGCTGCTTTCCACCTGTTGAATTTTAAATATGACGTCTCCGCCATAGGATCTTCGAACGACCAAGTCGCCTAGCTTCATTGCCAAATCGCCTCCTCGACTATCCTATGTACGTCTGGGCTAATGAGTGACGAGGGGAATTCCGATCAACCGTACCAAAAAAAACACTAAAATCCGTTTCAGGTTAAATGGGATTGGTTAATGAATGGTAACTGGTTCGCGGCATATGAGGTGTACGTGACAATTGGGCGGAATGCTGCGGATTAGGAGCATGCTTGAGATTATGGACTCGGCGGGCGGATAACGCCAGGTAGGACAATTGGTCAGAATGGACTGGTTGACGCCTGGTTGCGAGGACTTGCGAGCGATTTGGTTCGGTGAGCGGGGCTTGCAGGCCAAGACGGATGGAGCAGATTGAAATAAAATGGCATGGAAAAGGAGAGGACGGGTGACGAGAAGCCCAAAATCAAGCAAGCTGTTTGCATGAGCGAACAGCTTGCTGCTTTCACACTGCGTGCGGTGCGAAGAGGACGAGATCAGTCGAGCTTCTCAAATAGCTTCCTGGTCTATGTGAAGTAAATACGAAGACTAATCGGTCGGCTTATGGATTGCAGAGGCTATAGCGCGGCTCAGGAGCGCGAATTCCTCAAGTGTAAGCGTTTCACCTCGTCGAACGGGATCGACGCCGCAGGAGGCCAATACAGCCTCCAGCTCGGCTTTGCGTTCTTTGCCGAAGAAAGCGGCAAGCAGGTTGTTGGAGATCGTTTTACGGCGCTGTACGAAGGAAGCTTGAATGACTTCGAACATGAACGCCTCATCTTCGGTCTCCACAGCTGGCTTGTCTCTCAGCTTCAAGCGGATGACTGCTGAGTCCACATTCGGTTGAGGGATAAAAACAGTCGGAGGGACAATTCTGACGATCTCTGGTATGCAATAGTACTGCACGGCGATACTTAAGCTTCCGTAAGCTTTCGTTCCCGGCTTGGCCGACATCCGTTCGGCAACCTCACGCTGGATCATAACGACAATATGTTCAACTGGCAGCTTTTCTTCCAACAGCTTCATAATGATGGGAGTTGTAACGTAATAAGGCAAGTTCGCCACTACACTAACTTTCGAGCAGCCTGTAAAGTGCTCCTCCCACAGTTCGCGCAGGTTAAGCTTCAGGACATCGCCATGCACAATTCGCACATTGGGGTAAGGCGACATCGTGTCGGCCAGAATAGGGATTAATCGCTGGTCTATTTCGACCGCCACAACAGTGCCTGCTGCTTCAGCCAAGGGTTGCGTTAATGCCCCGATACCAGGGCCAATCTCCAATGCCCCCTTGTCGGGACTCAGCTCAGCCGCAGCGACAATGTCACTCAATATATTGGAGTCGGTCAGAAAGTTCTGACCCAGGCTTTTTTTCAGAACAAGCCCGTGTGCCTTAATGATAGCCTTCGTTCGTTTTGGTGAGGACACCATTTCACTGGTATCACGAGAATCTATATGTGTGGACATAACCTGGTTCA
>JARBUQ010000484.1 GCA_029239545.1 Paenibacillus sp. | reverse complement strand
TGCCCAACGTAAGCTGTCCGCTCGGTTGAATACCAGATAATACTCGTTTCATAATCAGATAACCCTCCTATATTGGCGTTGAATTCGGATCATGCAATCAGTCTTAAACACAAAAAAGCCCTCGTCGCAAGGGACGAGAGGCCGTGGTACCACCCTAATTTGCTTCCGCTGAACAGAGACTTCAGACAGGAAACCTGATGTTCCGATAACGGGGAACATCCGTTCAGCCTACTACTCCTCGCGATTGCCGCTCGAGGTTCAGCTTCAAGCTCCAGGACCCATTCGGGAAACGCTCCGCACCGACTCACAGCTTACCTCGGCTCTCTGAAACGGATAGACGCTCCCTACTCTTTCCTGTCATCGCCCTTGTATCCATTCCCGTCTCGAATTAACGAGTTTCGCGGTGAAGGGTAACTTTCTTCAGGCGTGGGCAAAATTTCTTCATCTCAATACGCTGAGGATGAGTTTTCTTGTTCTTTGTGGTCGTATAGTTACGGTCACCCGATTCGGTACAAGCCAAAGTAACGATAACGCGCATCGGTACACACCTCCTTTACAATACATAACAGTAGAGTCACGCAAGAATCGCATAATTAATATAATAACAGCCCCCGTGCTTCACGTCAAATACAGAATCATAACTTCCCCCGCCATATCACCACAGATATCATACAGGGCTATTGAATGGATTGAACAAACGAAGTATATTGATATCAATCCCTAGTCAATGAATGGAGGGTTTTCCCATGTCAACTGAAGAGCACCGCAGAGAAGCACCCGCATCCGTACGTTGTATGATCATCACCGTATCTGACACAAGAACCGAAGAATCCGACAAGAGCGGACAGCTGATGAGACAGCTATTAGAGGCAGATGGATACGTCATAACTGATTACCGTATCGTGAAGGATGAGTACGCTGCAATACAGGAGCTCATTCGCACAGCAGCCGCTTCAGCACATATCGAGGCCGTTCTATTGAACGGAGGAACAGGCATTGCCCTTCGCGACACGACCTATGAAGCCGTACGCGACGTGTTGGATAAAGAAATGCCGGGCTTCGGCGAAATATTCCGCTACTTGAGCTTCGCCGAAGATATCGGTCCTGCCGCCATTCTAAGCCGCGCTGTAGCAGGTGTATGCGGCAATACAGCCGTATTCTCCATGCCAGGGTCCTCGGGCGCCGTCAAGCTCGCTATGACCCGGATCGTTGTTCCCGAGCTCAAACATGTGATGCGTGAGATTTATAAGGATCGTTAGGAATCTAGTCGTAGAGGCTTATACACAAACTTTGTCCTATCCAGCCCAAACACCGCATACTCTATAGTGTTCTCATACTAACTCAAAAGGGGAATGTCGGTTGCAAACGATTCAGCGTTTAAGCCTGCATATAATAATCGGACTAGCTTGCTTGAGCCTAATGGTCCTCATCTATACCCGCAAGGAGCTGCCGGACGTATCCTTTCTGGCCACCTTTGATTGGGTTAATTTCAAAACACTTTTCATCAGCATTGTCCTGGAAGCCATCCCTTTCGTTCTGCTCGGTGTCCTCACCTCTGCGTTATTACAAACCTTCGTATCCGAGCAGACGATACGCCGTATGATTCCACGCAATCCGGTTTTGGGCATTCTGTTTGCATGCCTGCTTGGCCTGATCTTTCCATTATGCGAATGCGGAATGATCCCCATTGTCAGGCGATTAATGCTCAAAGGAATGCCGCTGTACATAGCAGTTGTGTTCATTCTTGTCGGTCCGATCTTGAATCCAGTCGTCTTCGCCGCCACCTATATGGCGTTTCGTTCCCGTCCTGAGCTCGCTTACTCGCGTATGGGAATGGCGTTTCTGGTAGCCTTTTGCATCGGCATTATCATCTATCGGTTTTTCAAAAAAAATCCATTGAGAGGGATCAGTCCTTCTGCTCCAATTAATCAGTTTACACCTATTGTCGACAACTCTATCCAAACCAACATACAAGCGCATACTTATGTTTCAAGCTCCACTCACCAGCATAATCAGTCAACCGGAAGCGGGAACAAGCTTTTCTCGATCCTCGGCCATGCCTCCGATGAATTTTTTGAGATGGGCAAATATTTGATATTCGGCGCTATTCTTACAGCCTGCATCCAGACCCTTGTATCCAGGGAAAGCCTGATCTCCATCGGCCAGGGGGAATACAGCTCGCATCTATTCATGATGGGCTTTGCTTATGTGCTGTCACTGTGCTCTACGTCTGACGCTTTCGTAGCTTCATCGTTTGCCGCAACCTTTACCGCTGGCTCCTTGCTTACCTTCCTGGTCTTTGGGCCCATGATAGACCTCAAGAACACCTTGATGCTATTGTCTGTTTTCCGCGCTCGATTTGTCCTTCTGTTAACGTTTTGGGTAGTTGTCCTAGTACTGGCTTGCTCGTTAGTGTTCGACAAATTCATTTTTTAGCTGAGACATTGTGGCCAGTTACATAGAAGGGGGAATTACGATGTCATCTCGTACATTAGGCGTTCATTCTCTTATAAAAGCTCTGCTTTTGTTCGGATTTGCTGCCTACATCGCTACTTTGGTCAAGACAGATGCCTTAATTTATTATATTGCACCTCGCATGATGCTTTATGTGAAGCTATCTGCATTGGTACTGTATATAGTCGGGGCTTACCAGCTGTACGATTCCTTCCGCTTGTTCCGCGGCAAACAGTCGGCTTGCGATTGCGGAGATGACGGTCACAACCATACCCCCTCCCGTTCCTTGTTCAAAAACACTGTGTTCTATGGACTGTTCGCTTTTCCCCTTCTCATCGGGTTCCTGATGCCTGACAGCTCCATGGGAACCGCTTTGGCTGCCAAAAAGGGAATGAATCTCAACAGTGCAAGCAGCGTCAAATCGAGAGAGCAGATCACCCCGGCTCCTATCGCAGAATCTCTTCAAAAGCCGGATGGCGCAGCCACAGCTCAGCAAGGCAGCACAAGCTCCCCTCTTGCATCCAATCCGGAAACAACCAAAGCGGTGACTGAGGATCAATTGAAGCTGCTGTTCCCTTCAGATAAATATACGGAGCATTATGCCGCATACGCCAAAAAGCTGTACAAGGGGTCCACAATTCAAGTTCCCGAAAATCTGTATATTGAAACTTTGACTACGCTCGACTTATACTCGGATTCCTTCCAGGGCAAGACGATCGAATTGTCGGGTTTCGTCTATAGAGATGAGAATATGAGTGATAATCAGTTCGTAATCGGACGTTTCACCGTGCAATGCTGCTCGGCGGATGCCGCCCCTTATGGAGTGCTGGTGCAGTACGAGAAAGGCAATCTGTTTGCAACTGACCAATGGATTCAGATAACGGGTAAGATCGATCAAACCACCTTTAATGGCACCAAGCTTATGATCATCGAGGCTGACCGTATTCAAAAAATCGAAGCACCCAAAGAGCTGTACGTTTACCCTAATTATGAATTCGGGACTTAATACATCATACCGAAATCACTGCGTGACAGTTCCAAGCGATATTTGATAAAATGAGGGTTGTTCTTATTCCGATCGTCTAAAGGAGCAATCATTCCTATGTCAATCACGCAAGGAACATGGCAAGGCGTTCCCGCCTATATACTCGACAATGAGCAGTTCTCCATTACGCTACTCCCCACCATCGGCAGCAACGTGATCAGGATGTGGGATAAGTCCGCCCAACGTGAAGTGCTGCGTGTACCTGAGAGTCTCGACGCTATTCTGGAGCAGCCCGGGCACTTCGGCATCCCTATGATGATGCCTCCTAACCGTATTCGCCATGGG
>JARBUQ010000483.1 GCA_029239545.1 Paenibacillus sp. | reverse complement strand
GATCAAGCGAGCCAAATCCCGGATCATCGTCGTCTTGCCTTGCTGCGGCGGCGAGATGAACAAGGTATGATGCAATCTTCCCGTCGTCTCATCCCACAAAATCGGCAGAAGGGGGTTGGCGACACCAAGGCGCTCGCGGGCAATCCGGATGTTGAATCCGGCAATGTCCCGAATCAGCTTAACCTGACCGTGCTCGAGCACCGTTCGCCCGGCCAATCCAACCCGGTGTCCGCCGTTCACCGTAATATAACCCCGCTTCAGCTCTTCCTCGAACGTATAGACCGAATGGTTCGTAAGCAGATCGAGCAGTTGCAGACAATCTTCCCGGTTTGGACAGTACCCAAGGCTTGCATCGAGGGTCAGCTCTCCGCGTCCGGTGATGAACTTCGAGCCTGCTGAACCGGATAGCTCAAGCGGGCGCCCTTCACGAATGCGGAGCTCTTCAGCGCGACTCCTCGACTCTGCCGATACATTCTCTATGATTCTGCGAAGCAGTGGGGGGAGAAATGGTAGAATCGCATTCATTAGACATGCCTCCAAGTTGTCCGCATTTACAACATATGTATGACTTGTTTTACTAGATTATTCGTTTTTTTCGGCAATTTATTTTTTTAGAATGCCAATGAAAATGCATGTTACGCCTATCCCCACCCATAGAAGCTTCGTAAAGGATAGTTTGTCCGACATCCCTATCAATCCGATAGTAGTCGTCGAGATGAGAATGAGAGGACCGACAACCGCGAGCCCCGAATTTACGAGAAGCGCCTTGTCCACCTGATTCAGCCTGAGCATCACAATCGCAGCTATCAACTCAATACTGCCGGATAACATCCGCAGCATCGCCATGCTGAGCACTATCTTGTTTATCATTTTGTTCTATTCCCTCCCTCACGCTGCTTGCAAAATTTTGCAAAAGGTTGCATACAGCCTTGTCTCCTTTTACATTATGCGGGGTTGTTTCTTTTTAGGCATACGGGAACAACGCCTCCTCTAGACGCATATATTGCTTTCAGATGTCTTACTACCACAGCTACCACAAGGAGACTAGATTAAATGGACGTGATTTCACAATTGGAATGGCCTCCCCTTCTTCAAGACCCCACCCGACGCAGACAGCCTAAACCGCGAACATGCGGAAGAACGATGGTCATTGATAAGGGACTGGGACTCCATGCATTTGAAGATATGCTCAGTACCTCCGCGCCTTATATCGATATGATCAAGCTCGGCTTCGGCACGAGTCCGCTTTATCCGGCAGATGTATTGAAGCACAAAATTCAGATGGCGAAGAAAGCCGGGATTGAGATTTTGCCAGGAGGAACCTTTATTGAGGTTGCTGTTGTGCAGAATGAGATCGCGGCTTGTTACAGAATGATTCGCGAGCTCGGCTTCACTTCATTAGAGGTATCCGACGGGACGATAGAGCTCTCGCGTACAAGAAGGAATGAACTGATCCAGCTTGGAATCGAATCTGGAATGACGGTTTATACCGAATACGGCAAAAAATATTGGGGCTCTCAGATCGAGCTCGATCAGTTAATGGAGACCGTTATCGTGGATACCGAGCTTGGCGCGTCGCTTGTGACGATTGAAGCGAGAGAGTCCGGAGAAGGGGTAGGCATATTCGATGCCACCGGGGTATGTCGCGATGATCTGCTGCAGGAAATGATGAAGCTGTTTCCTGATCCGAACCGAATTATGTGGGAAGCTCCGCAAAAGTCGCAGCAAGTGCATCTGCTCAAGAAGCTGGGTCTCGATATCCATCTTGGAAACATTTCTCCCAGTGACATCATGTCATTGGAGTCGCTGCGCAGAGGGCTTCGATCCGACACCATGAGCTGGGAAGCGTAAGGAGGAATCGTCATGCAGGTGAACGTCATCTCTAGTGTTAACGAGGCTAGAAGTGATGACTTCATACACAAGACCGTCATTGTCATTGACGTTCTTCGTGCAACCAGTACAATCGTAACCGCTTTGGCTCATGATTGCTCCTGTATCATTCCAGTCGAGACGGTTCAGCAGGCCAAGCAGCTTCAAACGCCAGGTGACAGATTAGGTGGAGAACGCTACTGCAAAAAAATTGCCGGATTCCATTACGGAAACTCCCCTCTGGAATATATGTCTCCAGACTTGGCTGGCAGCCGTGTCATCATGACCACTACGAATGGAACGAGAGCTATCCAGAAATCTCTTAAAGCCGATCACGTGCTGGCAGGCTGTCTGCTCAATGCAAGCGCCTGTGCGCGAAAAGCTGCCTCGCTTGGAAAAGAAATCGCTATTGTATGCGCAGGAACGCAGGATCATTTCTGCTTCGAGGATGGATTATGCGCAGGAGTGCTTGTTAGAGAGCTTCTTCAATCTGGAGCAGGATATAAGAATGTGAATGATGTCGGTCTTGCTATGCTTCACGCATTCGCCAATGTTCAGGGACATCTGGAGGAGGCTCTGCTTAGCTCGGCAAGCGGCCAGAAATTTAGCAGAATGGGATGTAGTGAGGATGTGAGCTTTTGCTCTCAGCTTGACCTTTACTCCATTGTACCGGCTATGCAAGGCATAGCGATGTGTTGATCCGCCATACCTGAACAATCGATTATTCCATGTTGCGATACCTGCTTCGTGACCGTGCCGCTCCTCCTCATAGACTGTTCTAAATCCAACTTGTCCTCATAGACTAGGAGGGAATCCAGCGGACAGGAGCCACGGACATGAATGGCGATCTCATCTTATTAGCGTTAATTGTAATCGGGCTGATCGGCCGGTCCCCCATTATTACAACTGCGGCTTGTATTCTGCTTGTCGTCAAACTGATTCATCTGGACCGATTCCTCCCCACAATCGAACGCAGGGGGCTGGAGATCGGCTTGTTGTTCCTGACGATGGGAGTGTTGGTCCCTTTTGCGAACGGGCGCATCACTTATAAGGATATAATGAACGTATTCACCTCATGGCCGGGTATTATTGCTCTCACAGGTGGGGCTATTGCAACCTATATGAATGGCAAGGGCCTCGATTTATTAAAAGTAGATCCGCAGCTCATTGTTGGATTAGTCATCGGCTCCATATTCGGCATTATTTTTCTTCGCGGTATTCCGGTCGGTCCATTGATGGCAGCTGGGATTACCGCCTTGCTGCTTAAGATTGCTACTTTTGTTTTTGGAAAATTCTGATCCACAAATAAAGGCCGATCAGGTGCAGAATGTGCACTGGATCGGCCTTTATTTGTTCAACCATTTATGCATTTCGGTGCTATGTTTAGCGGCGTTCAGACGGTCCGCCTACAAAAGCCTGCTCGTTCGTATCCAGGCCAAAGGCTGTGTGCAGCGCGCGCACTACGTCAGGCAGCTTCTCACTGGCAATAATACAAGAAACACGAATTTCCGAAGTACTGACGGTGTTAATACTCACACCAAGGTCGGAGATCGCTGAGAACATCGTGGCAGCAACACCCGGGTTGCTGACCATCCCGGCGCCTACGATTGACACTTTCACAAGCCCTGTCTCCGATTGAATATCCTTGAAGCCAACCTCAGGTTGAATGCGGCGCAGAATGACCAGCGCTCTCTCCAGCTCAGGTGAAGCGAGAGTGAATGAAGTATCCGCCTCTCCATCTCGAACTCCACCCTGAACGATAATATCAACGTCAACCTTCTCAGCAGCTAGGGCGCCGAATACGGTTGCCAGTTGGCCTGGCTTCTCAGGCACTCCTAATATACTAACCCGCGATACGTTCTTATCGGAGGCGATGCCGCGTACGACAACTCCTTGCTCCATGACCGCTTCCTCCTTCACATAAGTACCCTCGTTA
>JARBUQ010000482.1 GCA_029239545.1 Paenibacillus sp. | reverse complement strand
AGGAAGATATCGTATTCCGGCGGCGGCACTTTTTCAAAGAATGGCTGGAGGGCAGCCGGGCGGTCGATCATGAAGACTGGAAAGCCGAGATGAATCGGCTGCAATTGCCATCTGGTTTTGGTCAACTTGCTGCAGCAGTCATCGAGATGGATAAGTATATGGAAGTATGCAGAATGTTCTCTCAAAAGGATCAAGAGCTGCTGAAATTTGTACTAAGCCGTGTCGTTTATGAAACGGCTGAACCGCTTGGCCTGACAGTATGGGCGGAATGGACGGCTACACACAGGCTTAGTGTTGTGATATTTGCCGATGCGAATGTCAAAAACAGTGAGAAGCTCGCAGCCAATCTGTGCGAAAATGTTCGCTCCTGGGTCGAGCAGCATCTCCACTTTCGCATTACGCTTGGTGTCGGACACGTGGTTGGACAAGTACAAGAGCTGGTTCATTCCTACGAGGCCGCTGTCCATGTTCTTCGCTTTAAATCGACCTTAGGAACGAATCGAGTCCTGTATCATTGGGAATCCGAAGCGACCGCAGAGAAGGAAATGTATAAGCACTTGCCCCTGGTCAAATCACTAGCTCAGTCGTTTCGCTTGGGGGACAAGGGATGGAAGCCAGTCTTGGAGCAAATTTTCACCGAATTAAAAGTCGGATTATTCTCATACGATGAGATTCGCAATCTCATGAATTATTTGGTTTATCATTTACACCGGGAAATGATGGAGCTCTCAGCCGAGCTGCAGGAGTTATGGAAAATCGCGGTGCCCCAGCTGAACGACGCCATTGAACAGTTCGATACGATCGAAGAATTATATGCAGAGTGGTTTCACCTGTTAGAAGAAGTTTCGCAGCGGATGGCTGGTATTCGTGAAGACAGAAGCACACATGCAGTTATGAACCAGATTCGCACCTACGTGGAGACCCATTATGCTGATCCGGAGTTGTCACTTACCTCGCTAAGCGAGCAGTTTCAGCTTCATGCCTCTCATGTCAGCCGCGCTTTCAAAGAGGAGTTTGGCGAAAAATTCGTCGATTATCTGGTTAAGATCCGGATGGAACAAGCGAAAAAGCTGCTCCAGAGCAGCCGTGACTCCGTCCAGGACATCGGTAGCAAGGTTGGATACACGCATGCTATTTCGTTTATACGCGCCTTCAAGAAGTATACGGGCGTCACGCCCGGCGATTTCCGGAAGCAAGAGTAATCATGCCATTTTTCAAGAAAAGTATATCGTTAATTGTTGTTTATTCACCCCTGCATCAAATCCACTAAAGCCTTGTACAGCAAGGGGTTACAAAAGAGTTTATTCGCTAATTCATGTATATTGAGAAGGATTGCACCTCTGAGGTACATTGATTCCATCGACGGCAAGGGAGCAAAAGATGGTTCAACTTTTACGCCAAAGGAGGTGACACACGATGCCACATACACCACTAGACAACATTCAATCAGCCCCCATGATTTCTACTCGAAGATTGACCCACAATACCGCCAAGTCGCTGCACCCCCGTCGTCGTTTCAAGCAAAATATACCGTTGTTGATTATGTTTGTACCGATTATCGCTTACTTTATTATCTTCAGATATTTTCCAATATTAGGGAATGTTATTGCCTTCAAGAACTATAACTTGATGGATGGCATATGGGGAAGCCCATGGGTTGGCCTAAAGTATTTCAAGGCACTTTTCACCCAACCCCAGACGCTGACCATCATCCGCAACACCGTCACATTGAGCTTGTTAAGTATTGTCGTTGGATTTCCATTTCCGATAATCATTGCCATCTTACTGAATGAAATTCGCGCCATGCGGTTCAAAAGGATTGTGCAGACGCTGATCTATGTCCCTCACTTCTTCTCATGGGTCATTGTTGGAGGCATTGTCGTTACGATATTCTCCCAACAATCCGGTATCATTAACAAGCTGTTGGAGCTATGGACGGGTCACACCACTGCCTTCTTGTATCAGGAGCATAGCTGGATAGCCATCTTCCTCGGATCGGGGATTTGGAAGGAAGCCGGATGGGGAGCGATCATCTATCTGGCTGCTCTTACCTCAATCGATACGCATCTGTATGAAGCTGCCAGCATCGACGGTGCGTCAAAATGGAAGCAGATCTGGCATGTAACGCTGCCCGGTATCCGCAGCACGATTATTCTCATGCTGATTCTGAGTATGGGCAATGTCATGGAAGTCGGGTTTGACCATGTATACACGCTCCAAAATGCAGCCGTTTCGGATGTCTCGAATGTCATCAGCACCTATATCTTTATCGTGGGTGTCCAGGGAGGACAGTTCAGTTTAACTACGGCGGTCGGGTTGTTTGAATCCCTGGTCGGCTTCTTCTTCGTCGTCCTTGCGAATCAACTTGCCCGTAAATTCGATCAAGGACTGTGGTAAGAAAGGAGCCTCCCCCACATGAAACCAACATGGGATGAGAAAATCTTTTACACGATCAATTATATGTTCCTAGGCCTTGCAGCTCTAAGCTGCGTTCTTCCCTTGATGCATATCATATCTTTATCTCTGAGCAGCTATCAGGCGATTGTTTCGGGGCATGTGACATTGTGGCCGCAGGGCTGGACTATCGAGGCATACAAAGCCTTATATGATGGCACGAATTTGGTCAAAGCCTTTCGTAATAGTATCGTGATTACTGTTGTCGGCGTTGCGCTGAGCATGTGGTTTACGATCATGGCGGCCTATCCATTAGCCAAGAAATATTTCTACGCGCGGCGTTTTTTTACACTGGCTATCGTATTTACCATGCTGTTCGGAACTCCGTTAATTCCTCTGTTCCTGATCGTGAAAAGTCTCGGCTTACTGGATACGTACGGCGCCATATGGATGCCGGGACTGATCAGCGCGTTCAATATGCTTGTGCTTCGGACCTTCTTTATGAATGTGCCTGAGGAGCTTGAAGAGGCAGCACGCATGGATGGCTGTGGAGAGTGGAGACTTCTCACCCGTATTATTCTCCCTTTATCCATGCCAGTCTTGGCTACGTTGACTTTATTCTATGGCGTCGGATATTGGAATTCATTCTTACACGTACTCATGTTTATCAATGACAGCGCACGGATGAATTTGGCGGTTATGATTCAACAAATGGTGGCCAGTCAATCGGTTCTTCAAGAGCTTAATTCCGTAAGGCAGGATGATTTGCAGCAAATGACACCGGAATCCATTAAAGCGGCCGGTGTGATCGTACTCATTGTGCCTATGCTGATCGTCTATCCCTTTTTGCAGAAGTACTTTGTTAAAGGGGTCATGATCGGTGCGATTAAAGGATAACACGAAGAACAACATAACCTAACTTGAGCTATTTTAGGAAACGAATTTAAGGGGGGTATATCCATGTTTATGTTACGCAGGAATCATCGAAAAGCTCATCTTTTCACGTTAGCCTTAATCGCTGTATTGGCGGGCTGCTCCACAGAGAAGGCGAACGATCCGGGTACATCGTTAAGTCCCAATGCGACCCCAGCAGCCGAACCTGCTAAAAGAGGAGCGATTGCCGTTTCCGTCTATGATCGGGGCAATATTCCTCCGGAGGAAGGCAACTGGGATAAAAACCGTTGGGTGGAGTGGATCAACAAGAACGGTCCTGTCGATGTGAAATATACACCCGTTCCCCGCTGGGAATCATTCCCGAAATTTAATGCTTTGCTTGCCTCGGGAAGCGCGCCGGATTTAATTCTGGAGTATGATGCCAACTACAGAAACAGCTGGTATTCGCAAAAGCTGCTGATGCCGATCGATGAAATGGTTGACAAATACAGCACGAACTACAAGCAAATTCTGGAGAAGTACCCGC
>JARBUQ010000029.1 GCA_029239545.1 Paenibacillus sp. | reverse complement strand
GCTGCAGCGTCATTTCGTCAAAGGTGCGATGTTGGGCTCGTTAAAGGAGTAAAGGCGATTTCGCGTGTTGAGCAACCAAGGCGGTTCCTATGCTCGACCGCGGCATATCGATAAATTATTTTGTTAACGAAGGAGTGGACAAGGCATGAAATTTGCCGTATCGAAGCAAAGCATGACACCCACGCAACCGGTATTTATGGCCGGCTTTGGGGGAAGAACCCGTAAAAGTGAAGGGGTGCTTGACGAACTGTATATTAAGACTGTATTGCTGTCGGCAGGCAGGGACCTGTTAATTGTCGTCTTCGATGCGCTTGGGGCGGACAGAGGATTCGTCCTGGGTGTCAAGGAGGCGCTGTATGAGCGGTTCGGACTTGAAGCAGCCGATGTGTTGCTGCATTTCACACACACGCACGCTTCGCTGCATTTGACAGGGGAGCATTCGGAGCTGCGCCGAGGCAACTATAGCCTCGGCCAGGATAGTTGGCACGAGGACTCGTCAACGATCGATTATACCGAGGATGTTGTGTATTATCGTTGGATTCGGGACACGGTCGTTGCACTTGTCAAACGCTGCTATGCCGAACTGCAGCCGGGCAGTCTGAAGCTTGCCACAGGCCGGACCCGAGCCGCAATCAGCCGGAGACGAATGGCGGAAGACGGCGTGCAATGGGCGCCAGCGCCTGACGCAGAAATTGACGATGAATTAACCGTACTGACGTTGACCGACGAGCAGGACCAGGTCAAGGCCGTACTGTTCAATCTCGGTTGCCATCCTACCGCGATGGGGTCGGATAATTACTTGCTTTCCTCAGAGTTTGTCGGGCATGCCTGCAAGAAGCTCGAGGAAGAGCGCGCTGGGGAGGTCGTGGTCTTCCTGCAAGGCAGTGCCGGCGATCTGAAACCGCGTCATAGTGTGGACGGCGACGGCTTCAAATCGTGCACACCAGAGGAAATGCGGGCCGCTGGCGACCAATTGGCCGGTGAAGTAAGCCAAGCGCTAGCTAAGGGGACGTTTGTCGGGATCGAAGGGCCGTTCCGATCCATGCTGGCCAGCATTGATTTGAACACAGCACCGCCCGATGAGCTGCTGATGGCCAGTTTGCTCAGCGGAGAATCCGGAGAGTATTATCGCCGCGCGGCGCAGCGGACGATCATGGCGGAGCGAAGCGGCATTGTGAAGACCAAGCTCCCTTTGTACGTGCAGACCTGGATGTTGTCGGAGCGGGTCGTGCTCGTTGCGCTGGAAAGTGAAATTCCAACCGAATATTCGCTTAAGCTCAAGCGCGATTACCCGGACAAATTGTTAGTGGTGCTTGGCTACTCCAATGGTGTCTATTCCTACATCCCGACCCGAAAAATACTCGAGGAGGGTGGCTACGAAGCGGATCATCCGTTTACAATCGGCTTTAAGAGCCGATTTGTTCAGGAGACGGAGGAGCTTATTTTGCATGAAGTGAGCCGACAAATGGATGCGGAACGTCTGGACAATCAACAGAATCGATAGCCCGAAGGAAACGCTGGCAAACACCAGCCAAGAAAAACAGAAAACCTGGCCGACGGCCAGGTCCTTGGTAATCCCTATGATTAATTGCTGTTAATTATCGATCTCTACCACCTTGCGCTCTTCAGCCGACTGATGAGCTGCCAGGGTGAAGGCCAAGGTGCGCATACCATTCTCATAACCGCATAGAATTCCATCCTTTGAGCCTGCGGCCACAGCTTCCACAAAAGCCTTATCCTGCTCATAGGTTGGATCCTTGCGGGAAGTGACCGTGATCTGCTGATCTTTGTCAACGATCGTCAGAACCTGCCCGTTAACGCTCAGCTCAACGAAGAAATCGGCACCGATAAATTTGATCGTTGAAGCGCTATGATGCAGCGATACACAGGATTCAGTAATGGTGCCGACAGCGCCTGAGCTGAGCGTGAAGGAAACCGCTCCTCCATCGGCAATGGTTGCATCCGGGTACAAGCCGTTGATGGAATTATGGCCGAACATCGCCGAGACGCTCCTATATTCGCCAGCCAGAAAACGAATCATGTCGACCTGATGAGTGACCGCGTCGGCCAGATGACCGCCGGACATATTCTGCTGTCTCCACCATGGGGCAGGATGAGAGCCTCCGAATCGGTAGGCATGAATCAGATGAATCGTTTTGCCCTCCAGGTAGGCCTTCGCCTGCTGCACCGTATCGTAATATCGCAGACAGTAGCCGACTGAGTGAAGCACTCCAGCCTCGCGAATAGCCTGCTCCTTGCGCAGTACTGAAGGCAGCTCCAGCCCGAGCGGTTTCTCCACGAACAGATGAATCCCTCTGCTTGCCGCCTTCTCCTCCATATCTTCTCTGGCGAACTGTGGAGCACAGATGAAGACAGCGTCAATTTCGTCCGGATTAAGCAAATCATCCACGCTTTCCACTACTTTCGCCCCGACTATAGCGGCCATCGACTCCGCCCCTTCGCGATTAACGTCGTAGACACTTACGATCTCAGCCAATGGAATCCTTTGCAGCCCATTCAAATGGTGGCGGGCCATGCTTCCTGCGCCGATCATGCCGATTTTTACTGTCATCTTATCCGCTCCTGCCTTATTCATTTATTATTTGATCATTTTACTGCTGCGGTCATTTCATTGACTTCTTAATCAGGCATTCGGAAGGGAAATGCTCTTCCCGGTAGCAATGGATTCGTCAATCGCGAAGCTTACTTCCATTGATTTGTAAGCATCGAGGAACTCACAGCGTGTCGCTGCTCCGCTATTGACAGCGCGAACAAAGTCGTCGATCTCCTCTACGAACGGATGATGGGATACATCCCCGCTGTCCGGCAGAATCGTCGGAATCGATGCATAGTCGGTTTGTCCCGGCAGCTTGTGCGAGAAGAGCTGATTGTTCATGATCGCACCCTTCTCCCCAAGCAAATGCACATTGAATTTGTACGGGGTTTTGCATTCCAGAGATGATGAAACCTTGCCTATGCCTCCGTTCTTCAGCTTGAAGATCGCTATCGCATTCGGATCGAATTCGTATTCGGAATCCGCCCAAGTACGGCAGCTGTACGCTGTAACCTCTGTGATGTCACCAGCAAAATAGCGCACCGCGTCAACCGCATGACAGCCTGCCGAAAGCATGCTGCTGCCTCCCAGAGCCTTCGTCTTGCTCCAACGGTATTGACCATATTTGGGTCCCACATGATGCCAATAGTCGATTTGGGCCATATAGACACGACCGATTGCATCGTCCTCAATCAAAGCCTTCGTATTAACGAATGAAGGGTTCCACCGCAATACGAAGCTTACAGCGGTTCGCACCGGGTGCTTCTCAAGCGACTCAGCCATGCTAAGCAGCCCTGCGCGGTCCATGGCAAGCGGCTTCTCGAGAACGAGATGTTTGCCGTATCGAGCTGCGATTATGGCTTGCTCCGGACGCAGATCAGGCGTAGAGCATAACACTACGGCGTCTACATTCGAGGCTTTGACTGCTTCCTCATAATTGTCCGTAACGCTTGCTTCAATGCCAAGCTCGGCCAGCTTGCTTTTGGCATGCTCGACATTCCGGCTCACCACGGTCACAACCTCAGCATCCGATCTTGCTGCAATCGCTTTCAAGTACTCACCAGCCACCCAACCTGTACCAACCACAACAAACCGTAAAATTCCCATTCGTTCGACTCCTCCTGAAGACAATATAGGTTCAGCTTACATTTTTGCTTTTATCGTCCTTGCATACTCCGTTGGAGACATTTGTACGATTGCTTTGAATTGCCTGGAAAAGCTGTGCACACTGCTGTATTTGAGCAGCTCTGCTATTTCGGTAACGTTGTGCTTGTTCTCGCGGATAATGCGCTTGGCCTGCTCTATCTTCAATCCGCGAAAATACTGCATCATGCTTTGGCCAGTTTTCTCCTTGAAGATCGAGAGAGCGTAGCTTCGGCTAATATTGAAAATTTTGCATATCCGCTCAATTCGCAGATTCTGATATACTTGCTGCTCCATGTAGGCCGTTACGCCTTCCACGAGCTCGTGCTCGCTCTGCTGCTTGACTTCACCTGACAATCGATTTCGTTTCTGTTGAAGATCAGCATGCTCCAACAATCGGATGAGCAGCAGCTCCAGGTGAATTCTGAGCAGATGCTCAACAGAGGGATGTGCCTCGGGATTTCTAAGCAGCTGGTGGTCTCGCGGATCATCGAATGGCGGAATAAAGGCCGCAAACCCGTTTTTCAGTATTTGAACGAGCAGATGCTGTTGGTCAGAATTCAAAGAAAAGATCTTGTTCTCAAAAAAACTCATTGCCGGAGAACGGCATACGAAAGAAACGATCATCACATTCGGCGCAATCTTCCGGTTAGCCCACAGGTTGTGATATTCATTCGGTTTATGAAAAATGATGTCCCCTTGCTTCAGCAGATACACATCTGTGTCCGCCAACGCCTCTACCTCACCTCGATCCACATAGACGAATTCCCAAAAGTTGTGCTTTTCACCGTCAAAAATAAAATCCTTTGAGAATTCAAAGTAGTGAAAAGAAACGATTTGTTTGATGGTTAGATACTCAGATAGATGCGTTCTCGGAAATCGCTTAACTACCATCAGGAATCAGTCCCCTGTTTTTGTTTTCTCGAGATTAGTATAGCACGACAACCTCTGCAATGGTCCGGGTTTGGACGAATCGATAAATCAATCAGACTTTTTGATAAAGCAGTGAAGGGAGGGGTGTATTACAATAAACTCAGGAATGTATAAACTATTCAGCCGAGCTAGCAATCGGCATGAGTCCGGAGAGATGATGATGAATGTATTAGCTGTCGGCTGCCATCCCGACGATTTGGAGATTGGCTGTGGTGGAACCCTTGCCAAGCTTTCGGCCCTCGGTCATCAGGTTACGATGGTGCATGTGGCCAATGGGGATAAAGGTCATGCGATTATAAAGCCCGAGCCGCTCAGGCAGATACGAGCTGTGGAAGCGCAGGAGTCAGGAGCGTTGATCGGGGCTACCGTGATCAGTCTGGATACTTCAGATCTGACGATCAAGAGTGACAACGACGAGTTGGTCCGCAAGCTGGTCGGCGTTATTCGCAGAACCAGACCGGATTATATCATTACCCATCCGCCGGAAGATTACATGAAAGACCACATGGAAGTTTCCAAGGCTGTATTCGATGCCAGCTTCTCGGCGACAGTGCCTCATTACACGGAGGAAGGAGGCTTTCCCCCTTATGAGAAGGCGGTGCCGATCTTCTACATGGATACGCTTGCCGGCGTTGGATTCTTGCCTACAGAATACGTTGACATATCAGATTATATAGACACCAAAATCAGCATGAACAACTGTCATCAGAGTCAGATTACTTGGCTTCGCGATCATGACGGGATTGATTTCCTCGATTTTGTACGCACCGTGTCGAAGTTCCGCGGGCTGCAATGCGGCAAGCCTTATGCGGAAGCCTTCAAGCAGTGCGTAGCTTGGCCGCGGTTGACGACTGAACGACTATTGCCTTAAGTAATAAATCATCATACAAAGGAGCAATGCGACAATGGATATGATGCAAACCATAGAAGGCTCGATGCTGGAAGGTTTTTATCCTAGAGGATGGGATTTGAACAGAATCGACGCCTGCTGCGCGAATAGCCCGGATGCGATACAGGAACGCCAATCCTTCTGGCATCGCAACTTTGAGCCTGTAGCCTGCGATCAGGTTACGGAGTTCGACATGATGATGGGTCACGAAATCGCCTGGAGTATTCGAAGCGCAAGGGAAGCCGGCCGTAAGCTGGCTGTTATTCTTCCAGCCGGGCCGATGGGGATGTACAAATGGGCGGTTTATTTCCTGAAGCAATGGCAGACCGATTGTTCGCATGTGTATGGCTTTAATATGGATGAATGGAGCGATCAACACGGCCGAACCTTATCCTCCGACAATCCGGGATCGTTCCAGTACGCGATGGAGCAAGCCTTCTACGGCCCGCTTGGTGCCTTAACGGTTCCCGCCGCTCAACGCAATTTCGCCACAAGCGACAATCTGCCTACCTATGCC
Organism: Paenibacillus sp.; assembly: GCA_029239545.1. Classification (GTDB taxonomy): domain Bacteria; phylum Bacillota; class Bacilli; order Paenibacillales; family NBRC-103111; genus Paenibacillus_AA. The sequence goes on along the minus strand of JARBUQ010000029.1, from coordinate 9,918 downwards.
GCCAAAATTGCTACCCTACAGGCTGAGGGTGCTGAACTGATCACCATATTCGGCATCGGCAGAATGCTCCACATCGCATTCTGGGAGCCTCACTTCGCCGAGGAGTTCGCAGATGAGACACAATGGCGCCAAGAAACGCATCGCATCGGAGCCAAGCTGCATCCCTTGACGATCGAACAAAACGCCATTACAAGCTTCAAGAGCAGGACTACACTGGTGCCCTGTTATGCGAATACGATTGGCCCAGGTCTGTTCCTTCGTTCAGACCGCATTATTGGCGGGTGTGACGGAGCACTGGGACGCGGCATGCAGTGGCAAGGACTTTCACTATGGACAACGCTCCGATATGGTCCGGATATGTGGCTGCCCTCCACCTTCATGCCTACTCTCCCAGGCAAGCTCTTTTACTTGCGCGAGCTGGCTGGTCCGTTGTCATCAGATATTAATTAAACCTCAAGCAAGAGCCAAGGGACTGTCCCCTTGGCTCTTGCCTTACATGAACTTTATCTCAGGAAAACCTCAAACTCATCGTTCTTGCTATTTCACAGAGTTCCTTCGCTTTTACAATCTTCTAGAACACAACAACCTCCTGCGATAGCGGAATATTGAAAGCGGCATCCACGCTTATATCGTATACGAAACCTTGTGTGAAGTCGTTGGCATTGACATAAGAACGAATCAGCGTAATATCTCCTATATCGAGCTTGTATTGGTTTGTCCCCGTCTGCATGATGCCCTTGATCACATATGCGGCATTGCGGACATTATCGTTCTCGATATATAGGGTTCGTCCGACCAGCAATTGCGGATTCATCCCGTTCAGATTCATCTGCACTGCGATCTCGTTGTCGAATTGCAGGCTCGTCGTGAAGCTTACCACCGTGCCAGATTGCCGTGGCACTGCGGCATTGATCGTCGGCGATACCAGTTTGCCCAGTGTCGTTCCGTCATTGACATATGCGTAAACCGGTTCGTCATCAACTTCCGAATATACTCCGAAGAACCCTTGGAATTGCAGTTTGTCGTCAATCGTATACAGAATTCCCGGATTCATGGCGCTGACTACGTAATCCGTTCTGCCGCTGATAAGCTCAATTTTGACGGCCTTGACCGAATTGTCGGTAACGACGATACCATTCTGTTTGACCGGAATGGCGGTGATCGACTGCACGTAGCGCGTACTCACATACGGCTCGATCACGGAAGTGAATAAGCTGTCCAGATTCGTCCCCGACCGATGTGCAATCAGATAGCGCAGGCTCTCCGGATTGCCAGGCTTGTTCTGCGGCGGTATTCCGTCCGCCAGTGCAATTTCATCGTAATTCCCGAGCATTGTGAGACGCAAATGGGTGTCTTCCTCTTGTTTAAACACTTTCCACGTATCGACGATGTCCCAATCAACGCTGAACTGGTTAGCGGGACTCACGTCCTTGGATACATTCTTGAGCCAATGGAAGCCCGAGCCCTTATAGTTGATACCGCTCACGCTATCTCCAACCGGACGATCCCCGTACTCGACATTCGCTCCTGCATACGACCCGCTTGACTGCGGGGTGAGATTCAGTCCGCTTGTTGCGACCGTGCCTTCCGCTCCGTGGAAGCTGAAATGATGGTCATTGCCGCCTTTAATCCGGAAAAAGTCGATCGTATAGGAGTTTGTATCATCGACACGAACCATCGCTGTCGTTCTTTTGTACAGTTCGGTTTGCGCATACACGTCGGGCGATTCCACATCGATCAGCTTCACGATCTCCCCGTCGTCATAGTGTTTAGGAATGCCCACCCACTGCCTTGACTGCTTCGCCTTATCGACGACAACTGTGTTGTGGCTGATCGTATTGCTTGTCCATTCCCAGTTGTGCGCATCGCTTGCTTCCGCAAATTGCGGATAGCCCAGCTCAGGCGTCAGATCAAGATTGTAGGCATGAATGCCCAGATTCATCGCCCCGCTTTGAGCATGACCGTAATTGCGCCCATAATACAGCCACGCCGCCCGCAACGTCCCTCCCCAGTCGATGCTGGCTTTCAACGTCTGTTCCTGCGGATTAAGCAGAACAAGGCTTGTCAGGAACAGCTTGTAATCGCTGGAAGCCGCATTTTTGCCGATGCATTCAAATGCGATCGTATGGACTCCGGCCGTAAGGTTCAACGTTGTCAGTGTTTCCGGGTATTCTTCGGTCTCCGTGAAGTCGATTTGTCCGATCGAAACTCCGTCTATCTCAATTTCATAAATGCCGCTGCTTTTATTGCGCATACTTTTCAACAGCAGCTCGTAATTGTTCGCAGTCGTTACCTCGAAGGAAAATTCGATCCGATCTCCGATTTCTTTGCCCTGAAAGGTTAAGGTGGACGAATTTTCTGTAAAAGTTGCTTCTTGGGTCTGGCTGCCAACCGTCATAAAGGGAACGCCGAAGTAGGTGCCGAAATTCAACTTCTCCCGTTCACCGTCCCGCAATGCGGCGAAGCCGTAGCCCGTCAGATTTACGCTGGGCAAGTTCAATTGCCCGTGAGTCTGAATAACGTCTTCAATATTGGCAGCCAATTCATTCGCATCCGCCGAGAAGATGTCGCCATGCAAATTATCGCTTCGATTGTGGTTGTAGAAGTATGCCAATTGCGCATCAAGCGGATCACTGAATTTTTCGAACGCTCTGAGGCTCTTCATCTTGTTGAATACAAGTCCTGGATTCCCAGTGGAGCTGTTATCTCCGATGTTTGCCGTATACTTCTCCAGCAGCATCAAATCGTCGCTCGGCAAAAACATTTTGCGGAACCTGGGATTGTTGTACAAATCTCCTTGCGGATACAAATCATAGCCGTCCATAACGTTTGCGAAATCCAAATAATTCGTAATCCATAGCGAATTGTACCCGGGCGATCCTTCATTGCCATAACCGTCCCGATCCACGCTGTTTATGAAGCTGGCTTCAATATTGCCCCCCGTCAACCTCCACGGATTCGCCAGCAGCGATCCCGATTGAAATAGAAAATCAAGCCATGCTCCCGTCTCCGGAAGCGTATCGAATACGACTGCGGCTGTCGCCAACGCGCTTTGATGCATGCCGTTGTTGCCAAGTATTCTGGCATCCTTCACTCTCGGGAAAATTTTCTTTATAATACCGTCTTCAATATTTCGTTTTATGCCAGTCGCGCTCGTCTTTAGCGAAAGGTCGTATTGCGCTCCCTTCCCGCTCAAAAACTGTATGATTTGACTGTCGCCTATGGCTGGAAAAAATGCATCATATGCCCGAACCAACGATTTGACAACCTCCGGTTCCCAAATGCTCCCGAGTGCTCCTCCCAGTTTCCGGCCGCCGTCCGAATTAATATAAATGGTGGTGTCGTGCCCGGCAATGTCCAGCGAAGGGTAAATATCCGCAACGCGATCCAGCAAGATGACGCCGGCTCGGGCATATTTCATATCCCCCGTGTACAGATAGGCGTCGCGGAAAGCGTTCAAAGCTTCAATAATCGCACCCGTTCCTCCGCCCCCCAGGCTTGCGGACCATAGGTTCCAGTGCGTGTAATAGGCGATGAACGTATACCGATTTCCATTTTGATCCACCCATCCGGTGCCGTCGTCGACTCCCCAGGTCGGACCTCTTTCCGGATATAGAGTATTAACCAGCAAGCTCCTGTCTGCCAAATCGGGATCGAATATGCCGTATTCGTTCAATCCGCTGATGTAAAATGCGCCGAAATCGTTCGTAGGAAAAGAAAGACCGCTGCTCGGATCGTAAATTTTCCATGGCCTGTCAAGTGGATCGCGCTTATACGGATAGTTGCCGAATTGATCAATGTCATGTCCCGTCACCGGACTTCCGTTCAAGGAAACTCTGTAGCTTCTAGGCAAGCTTTGCGGCGGCACAAGCTTCCATAAGTAATCCCAGCCCTTGGCAATGTAGACATCGGCGATACTCACCGCACTATTTTTCAACGCCGCAGCCCATTCGTATTGGGCCACATTATCCCTCGCCGCACTGATTTTGGCAGACGTGTACAACGTGCTGCGGGTTTTGAAACTGGTCAGCGCCTTCACTTCGAACGTCAATGTGCTGGATTTCGTGACGCCATTTAATGTCGCCTCCACAGTCACAACAGCTGTTCCAACAGCAACCCCGCGCATTCTTCCTTTCGCGTTCACGGCGAGCACCCCGCTATTGCTGCTGGAATAACGGATCTCCTCCCCGGACAGGTCCGCCGACGTGTCATCACTCATCGTTCCCTTCACCGCAATCCATGCATCCTGGGAGACGGCTACTTCGTCCAGGCTGGAGCTTAACACAATGTTTTCAAGCACAGCGTCCGCTCGCGCCTTGAACGAGGCATTGTCGTAATAAGCGGTGCCGACATTGCCGACTGACGCATAGAGGGTCAGCGATGCATGCGTCGCTCCGACAGGCGCCTTCGTAATTGACAGCATTTTTTTCCACTGATTAAGCTCGGTCAGGCTTTTAATCTCCGTTTTGATCACCTGATTCGAACTGTTCCAATATTCCACATACAGGGTGGCCGCTCCAGACTCAACATAGGCATAAACGAGAGCAATATATTCTTCTCCGGTCACCACCGGTATTTTTGCGCTGTTGAATCCAAGTCCGCTGGTTGCGCTCGTATCCACCAATTTCATGCTCCTGACACCATCGTAGACGATATTCGTTGCAACGACGGCGGGAATGCTGGGCACCCGCTGCGTCCAGTTCTCCGGGAATCCGTTCGTCAGGGTTTCGAAGTCCCCGTTGACGAGCTTCTCCGTGGACGGTGGGGGCGCCGTCTCTCTCAAGGAAGCGTTATCATAATATATCGTGCCGACGTTGGCGATCGACGAATAGACAGTCAGCGAGAGATGCAATGCCCCTGTCGGCGCGGTCGTTTCCATTTCGATTTTCTTCCACTGATTAACATCGCTAGCGCTTTTAATATCGGTTTTGATTACCTGATTCGAGCTGTCCCAATATTCCAAATATAGCGTGGCCGTTCCAGTCTCGGCATAGGCGTAAACAGAGGCGGCAAACACTTGCCCAGGCGTGACCGGCACCTTTGCGCTCCTTAAACCAAGTCCACTGGCCGCGCTGGCATCTGTCAGCTTCACACTGTTGAGGCCCGCATACACGGAACTCGTCGCGACTTCGGCCGGGAGAACGGGCACCCTCTGCGTCCAATGCTCAGGGATGCCGTCCACTATATTCTCGAATCCTCCGTTGGCAATTAGCTCTATAGTCGATGCCGGAGCGGTCCTCTTTAATGAAGCGTTGTCATAGTAAATTGTGCCGACGTTGGCAATCGATGAATAAACGGTCAGCGTTAGGTGTTTCGCCCCGACCGGCGCGGTCGTTTCCTTTTCAATTCTCTTCCACTGGTTAAGGTCATTCATGCTTTGAATATCCGTTTTGATTACCTGATTCGAGCTGTCCCAATATTCCAAATACAGCGTGGCCGTTCCCGTCTCGGCATAGGCGTAAACAGAGGCGTTAAATACTTGTCCCGATACAACCGGTACCTTCGCGCTCCTTAGACCAAGCCCGCTGGCAGCGTTTGCATCCGTCAGCTTCACACTGTTGGTGCCTCCGTACACAATACTCGTCACAACTTCAGCCGGGAGATTGGGCACTCGTTGCGTCCAATGTGCCGGCACACTGCCGGCAACACTTTCGAACCCTCCGTTCACAATGAGCTCGGCTCCCGTATCCGCCCTCGCCTTCCCAGTAAACGGAACCCCAATGATGATGCTTGCAAGAAGTATGATCGACATTATCAAAGAAATTTTCCGCATATTCCTATTTCATCTCCTTTTCTTTTACTTATTTACCTCCTTACAGCATTTCGGACAGTCAACCCTCATCCTTATTAAGATTCAATATGCTAACTAAGCCCAGCGGGAGACAGGGGCTTATCACCCCTGTCTAAATCTACAGTTACTTAATTATACCAGCTGCTTTAATTTGCTCGGTGTAGGCATCGAACATTTTCTTGCCGTTGTATTTGTTCAACAATTCTTCGCGGTATTCCGGCCATTTGGCGGCGGATTTATCATCGAACATCATCTTCACGATCAGCTCATTCATACGAGTGCGGAAAGCAGCCAGGTCTACACCAGGAGGAGGAACCAGGTTGGTTCCGACACTAGCACGAGTAGGAATGCTTCTGATGAAAGTTTCAATTGAGCGATCGCGTTCTGTTTCTCTGGGGTCGATCAGCTTCAAGCCAAGAACCTCGGGTGAACTCGGGGTGAAGAAGCTCCAAATATCAAGGAAATTCCCCTGTTTGACAATATCCGCGTCATACGCTGCGTTGTTCAACGTTATCGTATTTCCGTTTTTCGTATAATGCTTGCCTTCGATTCCGTAATGGGTGAGCAAAAAGCCTTCTTCGCTAGCCAGCCAGTCTAATATTTCTACGATACGCTTAACTTTTTCCGGACTCTTCTCTGCAGCGACCTTGGAGAACAGGAAAGGACTGCCTGGCAGAGTGGCCGTTTGCAAGGGAGTTTTGCCGAGTGGAGTGAAAGGAACCCAGTCCGCCTGCTGATTAATGGCCTTGCTTCGGGTCTGCAAACTTTGCGGGTTGGAGTCATAGGCAAAATCTTTTGTGCCGCCCAACACGATACCCACTTTTCCTTGGGTTGCTTTGTCTACATGCTGGACCCCTTTATTCAGGAAATAGTCCGGATCAACCAGCCCTTCCTTGGTCACCTTCATAATATCCTCAACCACTTGCTGGACACGAATATCACTTTGCATGTCAATGAATTGATTATTTTCTACGAAGAGAGCTAATGTGAGGCCGTTTTTGATATATTCAGGCCAATCCAGACCTATTGCAGTACCGTTGCCTGATAGCGAGAAGCCGTATGTGTTTTTCTTGCCGTCGCCATCGGGATCGTCATTCGTGAATGCTCTTAGGACATTAACGTATTCATCGTAGGTTTGCGGAATTTTAAGCCCGAGCTTGTCTAACCAATCCTTGCGGATGTAATATGTGCGATAAATGTTCCGATTGAACGGAAGCGGTGCGCGTACGTATTGATTGTTGATTCTGTAACGGGCCAACTCTTCTTCCTTCACCCAATATTTAAAATAATTCGGCATCGTCTGCGGAGTGACAAAAGTAGTCATATCGGCCAACAGCCCATCCAACGCAAACTTCAATCCCCCGTCACCCGTTGCGTCTCTCCATACATCAGGAATATTGTTGCCCGCGATCAGCGTGTTGATTTTGGTGTTATAATCGTTGCCTGGGAACATATACTCAACCGCTAGGTCGACATTGAACTTCTCCTCAATCGCTTTTTTGACAAAATCTTTGCTCGCATCCGTTGGGAGTACGGACGATGCATTCAGCGAGCTGATGAACATTTTGACCGGTAGTCTCTCTTTCTTAGCTGCTGATGGGCTTGGTGAAGAAGATGCATTCGCTGCCCCGTTGGGAGCGGTTTCATTACTCTTGCCTGATGAGCAAGCCGACAGCGCGAGGGAAAAAACAAGCAGTGCAGGGACGAGGGTTTTGAATTTGTTGTTCAACGTGATTCCTCCATTAATTAATTTGGGTTTCTAGGCAAGATCATATAGAGGCTTGCAAAAAAAAGAAATAGATCATTATAAACGGGTAGATCATTTTCAATTGTAGTAGATGTTTTCGCGGTTCCCCTGTACAATATTTTAAAACTACCTAAAATGATAGCGCTATCATATCCTGGTTTGGAGGGGAAATAATGCGTAAAAACTGGTTTCGTAAGCTCCTTCTATCCTACCTGCCGATTCTATTCCTCATCTCATTGGCCTTCCTGTTCCTTACGCTGTTGACGGTCAATGAAGTTTCGCAAAAAACGACGAAAAAGGCAAATGGTGAATTGGCTTCTTACGTACTGGCACGCATTGACGACATTCTTCGAGATATTGACAAGGCAATGCTGCGAACGTCGCTTAGTAGTGAAGAGGTTAGTCAGTTCTACGCTTGGACAAACTCGGATTCGCAGGAGACCATCACACATAAGGCTGCCCATGCGATTGATCTCTTAATGGCCACTGTCCCCTACATTGATTCCGCGTATTTATTTAGACCCTCTGATAAAATGGTATTGACTTCAACGAGCCTAATAGCTCTCGATCAGTTTGGTGACCGAGAATTTATTCAAGAAAAAACACAGGATTTCCTGCCTTTTCAATGGATCAAACGAGACTACAAAGAGCAGTTGGACAGTATAGACAAGCCCCTGGCGGTTGTATCGCTAGTTAAGCTGGTGGAATTCAAAACACGTGGCTTACTGGTGGTGAACGTTAAGGTCGATTCCTTGAACCAAATTATTCGTGAGCTGGCTGGCTCCCCTCTTAATTTCATGAATCTGTATGATGCTGACGGACAGTTTCTTATTTCACAAAGCCTGGATCATAAAAGCGTGAGCGCAAAATCCCATGAGCATGATGGAAAAGAGCTCTCTCATATCCGCTCTGCTTATACCGGGTGGACGTTGCAGAGCGGTCTGGAATTCGGTTCATTTGCAAATATTCTCTCGAATTTGTTCTACGGGTGGATTGTTTTGGGATTTCTCCTGATAGCAATAGCGATTGCCTGGATTATAGTGGTTTCGCGACGTAACTATCGACCGATCGAACAGATCGTTAAGCAGCTTGCACATTACAATGAGGGGAAAAACACAGCGTTAACGGCAGGTGATAAGGAAGATGAATTTAACTTCATTCAGTCTGCCATTATAGGATTTATGAGGCAGTCTGAGCATATGGAAGAGCAAATGAAAGAGCACATTGTGTTTCGTAATCAGCATTTTTTCCAAAGGCTGCTTGCAGGTGAACAAGTCATTCCCCTTGAGGAGTGGCAAACTGAGGTTAAGGCGCTTGACCTACCGGAGCATATTGAGACAGTTGTAGTTGTTTGTGTGGAAATCGATCAATATACGGAGTTTTGCACTGCTAATAGTTCGGATGCGCAAGAGCAATTGAAGCAGGAATTGAGCGAAATCGCTAAAGATGTGGCTCGAAGTGAAGGCATCGTGCTTTGGGGTGAATGGACAGACCATAATCAGATGAGCTTGCTATGTTTGCCCGATTCCTCTGCTCAGAGCTATAGCCGTGTGACGCATCTGTGCGACAGTATGCTGGTATGCATCCGGCATTTGTATAATTTCACAGTCACCATCGGAATCGGTGATATTCAGGAAGAGATTGTCGGAATCGGCCCGTCCGCTCACTCTGCCTTAACAGCCCTGCGCTATAAGCCTTCTCTGGGAAACAACCGGATTATTCGGTTTCCGGACATCGCATCGAAGCCACAAGAGAATCTATTTAAACATCTACAGACCATTCGCACTATTGCACAGTCGTTTCGCCTTGGTGAGAAGGTTTGGCAATCCCAATTAAACGAGCTATATAACTCGCTTCTGACTCATTTGTTTGTTCGCGATGATCTGATCAATCTGATGAATTATTTTGTCTATCAGTTGCACAAAGAAATAACAGAGCTCCCTGCTGAGTACCAAGCGATATGGGATCGTTCAGCAGCACCCCAGCTCAAGACGATATTCGAGACGAAGGATACTTTAGTCGATATTTATGCTGCTCTCCGCGTTATTCTCATCTCCACCGACATAGAAATGCAAGCCCAACGTGAGAACCGGAACTATCATCAAATGTTCCAAAGAGTCAAGCAATACATCCAAAAGCATTATGTGAATCCAGATTTGTCGCTTACTCATTTAAGTACAGAATTCGGCTTGAGTGCCGCATATTTGAGCCGCTTGTTCAAGGAGGAATTCGGAGTTAAATTCATCGATTATGTCACACAGGTGAGAATGGAGCAGGCCAAGCCGTTATTAATGTCAACCTCACTTGCTGTACAAGATGTTGCCGCAATAGTGGGTTATACACAGGCGCTGACTTTTATCCGTGTGTTTAAGAAACATTC
>JARBUQ010000028.1 GCA_029239545.1 Paenibacillus sp. | reverse complement strand
TCCGCCTGTCTGTGTCGAAATTTTCGACATCTGGACGACTCCCTCTTCTCTCCCAAAAGAATCCACTCCCACTAGCCGCCCTAACTCTATCTCAATCCCTTCACCCGTTTGCTCCTTAACCTGACAACATTGGGCAGGCGGGCTCCAAGAGTACCTTTCGCCTCCACAACTTTCACGCTTTTACAACCGAACTTCGGCGGTACTTTTAGATCTTCACCGTCTATTCGATCAAAGTCCCTCACTGCTCCAAGTGGAATCGCTTAACAACGTGATCCTTACTAAATCTCTAACTCCGAGGCCTTATGCATCGGTTAGTTAACCCAAGTTACGCTATAAGCTAAGCTGCCTTAACCAATAGCATAAGATGAGTTTACTATTTCTCATTTGCCTCTATTTTGGGCTTGGATTTGTGATATTTGGTTTGCTATTAGCTAAGTTTGCTTTACTGGCGAGCCATGGCTATCCGCAGGAGGACCAGACTCCCGGGGCCGGCAGGTGAGCAGTGGGCATCTACATGGGGCCGGGCGACCTCCAACGTTTCCAGGTTAAGGAGGAATTGGGTGATTGTTATGGATTCGAAATTGGAATTTACCTGAAGACTGGTAAGTTCTTCATGCGCTGAATAGTTGAGCAACCTCATTCGCTTTGTAACCCCTTTACTCGTTTTGCCGAACTTTCATTCCCCGAATGGTAACGAACTCAGGAAACGTTATAGGTCGTGATATTGCGTTCACAGCGCTGTAACGAATCGTAGCGTCCTTATAGGACCACCAATCGTCTCTATTCCCTCTTTTGGCGAGGTATAAGGCCTCTGGAATTCGTTAGAATTATTAAAGGCTCTCCTGCGGTCCGATAAGACCTGCTGGGTTCGTTAGCGGATATCCATCATCAGATCCATGAGGTGCCCTTACCAGTTAGTTGCACCTCCTAGCCGTTGGAGCTTGGCTCGCTTACAAAGCTGTTGCTGTTCCGTAACAGGGGGATCCCCTGATCGAATGGGCCTCTACCTGTTGCAAATGTTGACTGGATAGCGCCGAAATGCTGTATTTTGTGCAAGAATCGTGCTGCTCTTGACTGGATAGTGCCGAAATGCTGTATTTTGTGCAAGAATGGTGCGGCCTGCACTTGGCTGGGCAATATGAAAACGGGGGTTTATGTTGGAATTCGCTTAACTTGACAACATGGGGGCGGCCTCGAATACCCCTTTCAAATTGAGCATCCCTCGACACGCTTTAACATGGCGAAGCTGTTGACCTCTTCCAGGAAAATAATCATCCCCGAATCGACTCCCGTGCCTGTATACTTGCTTTTCTGCAACGAATCCCGCTTCATTAGTCGGGTCAACTCGAATTAATTGCTTTTTTGCAGCTCATTTCCATACCCCGACAAGGAACCGAGTCCTCTTCAGTCTTCCCCCAGAATCTTATAATTACTGGCTAATAAGACCATAAGAAAAACCGCACCATTTCGGTACGGTTCCAAAGTTATGAATTTGAATTAAGCTCCATCACGTTTCCATTTACGGTACTCTCCAGGCGGAACGTTAAAACACTGTTTGAATGTACGATTGAAATTTTGCACGCTCGAGTAGCCTAATTTCTCAGCGATATCTTTGATCGGCGTGCCAGTATGCTCAAGCCACTGCTGCGCCTTCTCCATCTTCAGCGCCAACACGTACTCACTGAACGTTTGTCCTGACTCTTCCTTGAATATTTTACTCAAGTAGGATACCGAGAGGTTGAAATGATCGGCTGTCATCTGCAACGATAATTCATCCTGCATCCGCTCCTGCACGAATTGGATTACTTGGCGAACCGTTCGAGCCTGCTTGGATAAAGTCTCAGTCTGCAGGTGAGCCTTGACAGCAGGAAACAGCTCATCCAATAACCAATGCTCCAGCTCAGGGAGTAAACGTAATTTACTCAGCCGTTCGTGCATATCTTCTCCCGTGATTTGCTGGATATCAAGTCCCAACTGCTGCAGCATGTAATCCAGCTCGCCAAGCATATAGGAGAATAATCCTCTAACGGTCTCAGGCTTCATTTGGGCATTGGGCAGCTCTGCAATTAATTGATCCAGCAATTGACGCGATTCCTCCATATTGCCGTTCACTACGTGGAACACGATCTGCTTCTGTAGCTCGACCATTTGGCGGCTTGACTTAAGCAACCGCTCATCGGCCCGATCCGCAGATATGGTGAAATCCTCCCCCATCACCAATCGATGGCTGAGTAGAGCAACTGCCTCCTCATATCCTCTACCTATAGCCGTGTAGCCAGGCTGCGGATTTCCGATCGCTACGCTGACGGGGAAACGGAAATACTGCCGGGCATTGCTGCGCATCTCGTCCGAGCAGCGGCGCAGCGCCTCCCATGTCTCTTCACTTGCATCTTCCGCGCCAATCAGCAACACCACTTGTCCTGTCTTGGAGGTGAAGCCCGTACATTCCGGGAAGCCATGAAAGGTCTCCTCCATCATCTTGAACAAAGCATAGTGGATAAGCGCTCGTTCATTCTCACGGTAGGTACGATGGAAAGACGGAATATCATCCGCTTCCGCGACGCAGACGAATACAAAGCTGCCCTTCAAACGCATATTAACCTTTTCAGCTGCTTGCACAAATTCCTGTTCCGACATCTCACCTCGCAGCAACTGCTGAAACACACCTTGCTTCAGATAGGGGAACTGCTCTGTGAGGCGATCATTCAGCTTCCGATTCGTATCAACCAACTGCACCATATAAGCATCGAGCGCGTCGAGCCCATCTACCCGCGATTTGCCTTTACCTGCTTTGTTTAGCGGAATCACTTTATCAGACAACCGTTGGATAGGAAAATACATCCGCTCAGAGCCTATTAAAGCAATTAACATCCAGAGAAGCGCCAACACACCTGCGACGACCCAAGAGGTCAGCTTAATGTTTTCTGATTGGGCCGTCAGCTCGGACATGGGAGTCATTGCGACATATCTCCAATCGTTCACAGGGGATTTAGTCGTATGCAGCTTATAGGCTACCCCGTCGATATCCATGGTCTGCGGACGATCCTGCTTCTCATTAAGCAGCGAGGACAAAGGGACCAGATCGAGCAAGTTTTCCCCCATCTCATCCATCTTCGAGCTAATGACGATTCTGTCATTCTGATCAGCGACGAGCACCTTTGTCCCTTGGCCATGCTCGATTGAGCCCACGAACTGAAGTATATTCAACGGATCAACCTGAAGCACCAGCACACCCTCGGTATAATTCGATGCTATTGGAATCGGACGAAACAGCAGCATATTAGGCTGGTCGTCGAACGTATTGGCCGGAACATAGAAGGACTGACTCGTCGTAGGCTTCATCTTATCGAGAATATTATACAGGGCAATCTGCGAGATGGAATTTCTGTCGTATTCATTGGAATAAATGAAATTACTAAACCGCTTGTACAAAATCGACACATGATATTTAACTGGTGATGTGCTGCGGATTCTACGGATCGTTTCATTCATTTCGAGATATTCATTCAGGTTCTCAATGCCGGGACCGCCCTGCACAGACTTCTCAACTGCCAGATTAGTGGCGATATAGATCGAGTTCATACTGAGGCTGTTCGTAAATTGATTGAGCTGCACCTGCATCTGATTCAGCATATATCGATGATTCTTATCGACTTCCGTCTGAATACTTCTGGATGCCATATACGATGAGAATAACCCAACAGACAGTACAGGAAAAATACTCAGGAACATCGAATACAAGAGCAGCTTTCTCTTGAAAGAAACTCCAGTCATTCTCACGATTCGCAACAGTCGCATTCTTATCATTGTTGCTGCATCCCTTCAGGTTATGGTTTCTCCATTATACCTGTCTTTGTTGAGAGCGTATACAGTATAGGAATTCTGATGCACTTAGGGTGTTAAACAAAAATCCGAAAGCTTATTTTTTCGCACCACGCGGTGCGAATTGTTTCGTTTCTAAACGGTTATACCCGAAATCGTATCTGTTATTCAAGCGTCAGCACAGCCTTGATCACATTCATCTCGGGCCTCATCCAGTCCCCGAAGCGCTCGATCATCTGCTCGAATGGAGCCTGATGTGTCACGTAACGATTCACGTCTATACTGCCGCTCATAACAGCCTGCTTCACCTGCTCGAAATCTTCGCGGGTCGCATTGCGGCTGCTCATAAGCGTGAGTTCCCGCTTGTGAAAGTCAGGATCATTGAAGGCAATGTCGGCCTTCACCAGACCAACGAATACAAGCCGGCCGCCATGCGCCACGAGTCCGAACGAGTCGGACATCGATTTCGCGCTGCCTGTTGCATCGAACACCACCGTCGGCATATCGCCTCCGGTGAGCGCAGCCAGCCGCTCGCTCGGCTGCTGCAGCGCATTCACCGTATGGTCGACATTCGCCCATTCGCTGCAGAACGCCAGACGTTCATCCTTCACGTCCATGGCGATTACCTTCGCCCCGCGAAGCTTGGCGAAGGCCATCACCCCAAGCCCGATCGGGCCGGCCCCGATCACAAGGGCGACCTCTCCGGCCTGCAGGCCGGATCTCCGCACAGCGTGTGCCCCGATGCTGAAGGGCTCCAGCATCGCCGATTGCGTGTGCGTCAACCCTTCGGTCTTGATCAGATGGCTCGTCGGAACGGATATCCGTTCCCGCATCCCGCCATCCACATGCACGCCTAGCACCTTCATAGCGGTGCAGCAATTCGTTTTGCCATGACGGCAGGCGACACAGCTTCCGCAATGCAAGTAAGGAATAATGCTTACAGGGTCTCCCACGCGCAAAGTAGTCTCATCCACATCGACCTCTTCCACTACCCCAGCCAATTCATGTCCCAATATCCGAGGATAAGTGAAGAAGGGCTGGTTTCCCTTGAAGGCGTGCAGGTCCGTCCCGCAAATCCCGATCCGGCGAATGCTCACGATCGCTTCTCCAGGCAGCCGCACCGGCTCCTCAAGCTCGACCAAGCGGAACTGCTCAATCTGTTGGCAAACGATACCCTTCACACAACCGACCTCCTTTGATCTTGACCCACGAGTTCTTACAGCACTACGCCATCCTTGGTCATCACCCATGAGTTCTTCCAGCACCACGCCTTCCTTGGTCATCACCCACGAGTTCTTCCAGCACCACGCCATCCTTGACATCGCCCACGAGTTCTTCCAGCACCACGCCATCCTTGGTCTTTATCTAAGAGCTCTTACAATATAACGCCATCCTTAAAAATTGCAATTTCCCGGAACCCGTTCCGCTCATTTTTGGTCTGCAGCTCACCCGATGCGAGATCAATAATTTGATCCCAGAGCTCGTCAGTCAAATCTGCCATACTTTTGTCTTCCAGCAATTGCCCTGCATTATAATCAATCCAATTCTTTTTGCGCGCTGCCAGCTCGCTATTCGTGGACATCTTGACAGTCGGCACCGGACCGCCAAACGGCGTTCCCCGACCTGTTGTGAACAGGACGATATGAGCCCCTGCAGCTGATAGAGCTGTCACAGATACGAGATCATTTCCTGGTGCTTCCAGTAAATTCAGTCCGGTACTTGAGACTCTGTGCCCATAGGCTACGACATCCTTTACAATCGCATGCCCGCCCTTCTGTGTGCAGCCAAGCGACTTTTCCTCTAAAGTGCTGATTCCACCCGCCTTGTTGCCTGGTGAAGGATTCTCGTATATTTCCTGATCGTGACGAATGAAATATTGCTTGAAATCGTTGATCAGCTTCACAATATCATGGAAAACCTTTTCGTTGTCTGCGCGGTTCATGAGAATCGTCTCTGCGCCGAACATCTCGGGAACCTCAGTCAGAATCGCTGTTCCTCCTGCGGCAATCAACCTGTCCGAGACACTGCCGACCAGCGGATTTGCCGTTATGCCTGACAAACCGTCCGAGCCCCCGCATTTCAGGCCCAGCTTCAGCTTCGCGACCGATACCGGCTGTCTCTTGAACTGCTCAGCGTATTCTACAAGCTCATCAATCAGCTCAAGACCAGTCTCCAGCTCATCCTCTACTTCCTGAGACCTCATGAATTTCACGCGATTAGGATCATATTCACCGATTGCCTGCTTGAAGGAATCAATCTGATTGTTCTCGCAGCCAAGACCCACGACCAATACACCCGCTGCATTCGGATGATTTACGAGCGAAGCCAGAAGCTGCTGCGTATGCTTCAAGTCATCACCGAGCTGCGAGCAGCCGAACGGGTGAGAGAAGTGAAACACACCCTCCACTCTGCCTTGATGGAGTGCATTCCCTTTCTGTGCAAGAATCTCACACGTTTTGTTTATACAGCCTACTGTGTTAATAATCCATATCTCATTGCGGATCCCGACATCCCCATTTCCCCGTACGAACCCTTGAAACGTACGCTCCGTCAAGTTGTTAGCAGCTTTCTCTGTCAATTGCCCTTCATTAGCTGCAGCTTCTGATGCGGCAGCAGGCTCGTAAGCATAGTCCAAAAATCCTTTGAGTCCTGTTCCAAGGTTATGCGTATGCACCCAATTCCCAGGTAGAAGAGGTTCCTTGGCCTTTCCGATCGAATAGCCGAATTTCAGCACATCTTCGCCCGCAGCAACTGGCTTAGTAATAATTTTATGGCCTTTCGGAACGTCATCCAGCAGGCTGAGCTCTGTTCCCTCTACAGAAATCGAATCTCCTCTGGCAAAATCCTGCAGCGCTATAATAACATGATCTCTGGCGTTTAATCGCACCCAACTATTCATTCTCCGCTTCGCTCCTCCATTGCAATCTTGTCCATTGCTCGCTCACAGCCTCTACTAACCCTTCAACGGCTGTAAGGTCCCGCCCCCATACATCAGTCAAGCCTAACAACCGCTCCACTATCGTCCGAATCTGTCTATCTGTGACCGAAGAAGCATTGCCTGACGCTGCCCATACATCAGCCAGCTTCGTTAACAGCAGCACATCATCCCGAACCGTATACTCTGTACCTGCTAACGTCCTACCGACAAACGTTCCATTCTCTCCACGTTCCACCTTGTAATAACGGAGCAGTGCAGCGAATGAGCGTGTCAGCTTCGTTGGAACAGGATGCCCTTGCTCCTCAACCGCATAAAGCAGGGCTGGCAGCAGCCGTACCTTGAATTTGCTGATGCTGTTCATTGCAATATCCGCCAACCGATGGCGAATATGCGGATTGTGGAACCGTTCGAACACAGCCGCCGCGAATGCCAGCATGTCCTCCTCCGGGAAAGGGAGTGTGGGAATCATCTCCTCCTGCACAGCAGCACGGACAAAAGCTCCAAAATCCGGATGCTCCATCACCTCACGCACTTGCTCAAAGCCGTTAAGAAGCCCCAGCGGGGTCATGAGCGTATGCGCCCCATTCAGAATTCTCACCTTGCGAAGCTGATAAGGCTTCAGGTCATCCGTCCACACCACATTCAGGCCTGCTTGCTCAAAAGGCAATATCGTGCCCAGCTCCGCCTCTCCCTCAATCGCCCAGAAATGATACGGCTCCGCTGTATTCAGCAGCTCATCCTTGTAGCCCCACTCACTGAACCATTGCTCCGCCTGCTCTGACGGGAAGCCTGTCACGATGCGGTCCACTAGCGAATTCAAGAATCGGTTGTCATTCAATACCCATTGCCGAAATGCTTCAGGCAGACTCCAGTCTGCAATATAACGCAGTACACAAGCTTTCAGCTCATCGCCATTACGCTCCAGCAGCTCGCAAGGCAGCATGATCAGTCCATGCTCAGCCGACCCGTGAAAAGCTTCGAATCTTTTATACAAGAACACGGTCAGCTTCCCTGGAAAAGACTCCACAGGCATTCCTTCAATGAAAGACTCCGGTCGATAAACAAGTCCAGCTTCTGTCGTATTCGACACAACTACCTGCAAGTCAGGACTAGCCGCTAATGCCAGAAAAGCAGCCCAATCGGAATAAGGATCAAACACCTGTGAGAAAACCGTGATAATCTCCTGCTTCTCCACTTGCTCTCCAGCCGCAATTCCTCTTGTCACAAGCGTATATAATCCGTCCTGGCGGGCAAGAGCCTCGATCTTGGGCTTTCCTGTCGGACGCGGCTGCGTAACGGCAATGCTTCCCTCGTACAAGCCTTGATCCCGACACACTTGAACCATCCAATCAACGAACCCGCGAAGAAAATTGCCTTCACCTATTTGGAGTATTTTCACCGGACTTGCAGCAGCAGCTTCATAGCGGTTCCGATCCGCTTCAGTCAATGACTGACGATTCAATACGTTCATAGTTTGTAAAACTCCTTCGCATTGCCTCCGAATAGCTTCGCGAGCTTCTCCTCATCCGCATCTTCTGCCACAAGACTTATCCGGGTGTTCAATAAGTCAACGAGCTGATCATAACTCGCAGCCAGGTTGCTCACTGGCCAATCGCTGCCGTACATTACGCGGTCCCAGCCAAAAGCTTCCAGAGCATGCTCAACATATAATGTGAAATCTTCAGGCTTCCACGCCTCGAAATCAGCCTCTGTCACCATGCCTGATAATTTGCAGTATAGTTTGGGATGCGATGCTGCAAGAGTAGACATCTGTGTTCTCCAAGGCTCCAGAACTCCTTCAGCTATCAATGGCTTGGCAATATGATCAATAACTCCTCTTAAGTTGGGCACTTGGTCCAACAAACGGATTAAGACATCCAGTTGACTGCAATGCACCAGTAGATCCACCGGTACATCCTGTTCAGCAAAAAACTTCAATGCCTCCACGAAATGCGGCTCCAGCATAACATTCGCGTCCTCCATAGCCTGGATCATAATTCGAAATCCGACGTATTTGGAATGCTGGGAGAAACGTTCGTAATGCTCCTGATAAGCAGGATCATTCAAGTCCAGCCAGCCAACCACACCGATTATACTATCCGTTGAATCAGCCAGCGATAACAAGTAATCGGTTTCTTCCAAAGTTGCAGCAGCCTGTACAACAATCGATGCATCGAAGTCATTCTTGAGCAGATGTGGCAGCAGATCCTCAGGCAAATAGTCACGGTATAGTACGGTCTTCGCAGGGGTAATCCAGCCGTAATCCCCCCGGTCCAATTTCCAATAATGCTGGTGCGAGTCAATTCTCATTCGTTACCCTCTCCTTTTCATCTATACTTCTATTTTATCAGCAAATAATAAAGTTAATATTGCGTAATCTTGCATATTTGTACTGTTTTTTGATATGTTGGTGCTAACGCTACTACTGTAACCTGAAGGAGTTCTACTATGAATCCTTTTCGCAAACGCTTCGAGTCCAGCGCCTTTCCCTTCTCGCTCGTCTACAAGGACAGAAAAAACCTTCAGACCGAACTACCCGATCATGTTCATGATTGGTACGAGCTGGTATATGTGTATAGCGGCAAAGGCACCTTCTTCATTGATCAAACCTTTTATGAGATGAGGCAGGGTGATTTGTTCGCCATTCCCGGCAATACGATCCATCAAGCCTTCCCGGACAGAGAGGATCCGGTTACTTCTACAGCCATTTTCTTCAATCCACTCCTTGTCCAGCAGACAGCTCTTGGGGACACCTTCTCCTATCTTAACAGCTTCAAACAATGCAAGGAACGCAAGAGCTACAAGCTTGAGCAGCATCCTGATCAGCAAAAAGCTATGGAGTCCGATATTGATCGCATGTATACAGAGCTGCACAATAAGCCGATCGGATATAGACATGCAATAGTGCTTAATTTGCAGCACATGCTGCTGTCCCTTATACGGGAATTCGGTCTCAGCGACAGACAGCATCCTGATACACTGGCAATTGGTCCCAAGTGGATGAACGATACGCTGCTTTATATTGAAGAGCATATGAGTGAGGATATTGGACTGGCCGTCCTCTCCCAGCTTGTTTCAGTCACACCCGCTCACTATAGCCGGGTTTTCAAGCAGCGCGTAGGAATGAATGTCTCCGAATATTTGATCACCAAACGTGTCGTGAAAGCAAAGGACCTGCTGTTAGAAACAGATGCTAATATTAGTGAAATTGCAGAACGATGTGGATTTGAGACTTTGCCGCATTTTCATCGTATGTTCAAACGCATGCTGGGGATGACGCCGGCTGCTTACCGCAGATCGACAGAGCATTCCTTGTCTTGAATGATGTTTCATAATTTGTTCAATAAACTTAATTTACAAAAAGAGGATTTATCCAAATTTAGTCGAATTGACTACACATTCAACAACGACATTATTCGACAGAAAAGGGTGGTCCAATGGAAGGCACATTAGGGGAAAAGAATGAGTTAAGGAACAATTCAAAGATGCAAAAACCCTTGTCGAACGAAGAACGCGATATGGTACGCAGGAATACCGTCGTATTCTATGCTATGCTGGCGACTACCCTGCTTGTTTATTCCGCCATATTGGCTCTAGGCGGCAGCCTTGACAGCAGCACATGGACAACGCTGATCATGCAGACGATGAGCACCCTTATTTTTGGCTTTCTTCATTTTAGACGCTTGCTAATTCCATACCTCTGCTACATCGCTATATTCTCCAGTGCGCTCAGCAACACCTTGCAGATGCTGCAGCAGACCGATTTAGTTACAAATGCCTTTTCTGCTTATTACCTGCTGTTGATGGCTTTGGTGTATATGCGTCTGTGGCCGTGGGTTATTAGTGCGGTATGGGGATTCGGCTATACATTATACATAACGAATGGCGAAGAAGCCGGCTCTACTTACATCATTTTCTATGTCCTGCTTTCATTGCTTATGTTCTGTGTATTAAAAGTATCTGATTATATGAATAAAAGCGTTGCCGATGCCAGAATGCAAACCGAGCAGCTTCTCAAGCAAATTGAAGAGCAAAAGCGAGTAGCCATGGATCAGGTTGCGGCTGTATCCGAGCATTTGAATACGATTACAAGAACGGCTGAGGATGATAACCACTCTTTTGGCGATATGAATCAGGCCTTTCAGGAAATTGCGAGCGGAGCCAACAATCAGGTGGACTCCACTCTATCCATTAATGACTCGATTCACGAAATGAACGGAATGATCTCGGAGATGTCCGGTTCCATTCACAACCTGCTGTCCCAAACATCCGAAACCGCATCTTTGTCCACCCAAGGAAAGAACAGCGTGAACAAGCTGTCCGAGACGATCTCAGCGTTCAAGCAGGATATTGATTCCGTCACCCAGGAGACGGCAGAGCTCATCGAACGCTTGAAAGAAACGAGCCAGTTCAGTGTGACGATCCAGGATATCGCCAACCAGACGAACCTGCTCTCACTGAATGCAAGCATTGAAGCAGCTCGGGCTGGAGAGCATGGGCAAGGCTTCGCTGTTGTTGCTCACGAGATTCGCAAGCTGGCTGATCTATCTTCCAAATCAGCCATAAGCATATCGGAACAGCTTCAGGAATTCATGCAGCAATCCAATCAGACCCAGAATCGTATGAACCAGGTCGCCCTTCGCATGCTGCAGAGTCAGGAGATAACGGCGCAGACGATCCGTGCATTCGAGTCGATTAATCAATCGGTTGATACGCTGAATGAGCTGTCCACCGGGTACAGCGGTCTAATGGATCGGATTACGAATTCCTCCGCAACCGTTACGGATTCAACGAATAATCTCGCTTCCATTAGTGAAGAAGCCTCTGCTACTCTGGAAGAGCTTTCCGCTACTTTGCAAGCCTTGCTGCAGAACAATCGGAGCAACCTGGATCGCTTAAAAGGGGCCGACACCCAATTGCGTTCAGTCATTCAATAAATAAGGCTTGAATATCAGAAGACCCGTTCGCAGGGAGGAAACATCCTGTGAACGGGTCTTCTGAATTTTCAACGTGTCATTCTTAGCAGTTGAGCATGATGAGTCGATACGGCTGCCATTGTATTCGCTTGTGGATCTAAGTACAGTTTGGCACTGTTCAGTGCAGTCGGCCCCTCTGTAAAGCCGGCAGCTATAAGCTTTAGCTTGTTGTCATAACAGGCGACATCTCCGACAGCGAAAATTCCCGGAGTTGAGGTAGCCATATTTGAATGAACCGCAATCCGCTCCTCCTTGATTGTCAAACCCCAATTCAGCACAGCGCCAAGATCACTCTTGTACCCATGATTAATCAACAGCTGATCTACCAACAGGCTATGCTCTTCACCAGTTTCTATGTGTCTTACAGTAGCTTTCCTAATATGCGCTTCCTTACCATGCACTGCTGCCAGCTCATAAGGGGTCATTACGTTCACAGTGCCACTCTTCATCCTTGCCACATTGGCTTCAAGACCGATAAACTGTTCCCTCCGATGTACTACAGTTACTTGTGCTGCGATAGGTTCTAGTGTATTCGTCCAATCCACAGCAGAGTTTCCACCACCAGAGATAAGAACTCTACGACCCTTGAACTGCTCCAAAGATTGAACTGAATAATGAAGGCTGCTGCCCTCATACTGATGCGCTCCCTCAAGCTCCAGCTTCTTGGGAACAGGGTCGCCTTTACCTATTGCTAGGATGACGGTGCGAGACAGGTGCTTCTTTCCGCATGCTGCTGTTAATTCAAAGCTGCCATCCTCTCTTTTAAGAATGGCTATAATCTTTTGCTCCATAACTATTGTTGGCTGGAACGTATTAGCCTGGATAATCAGCTGCTTCACCAGATCCGCTCCTGAAATAATAGGGATTCCACCTATATCCCAGATCATTTTGTCCGGATATAACAGCACTCTGCCTCCCAAATGAGAGGAGCTTTCAATAATCTTGGTTCGCAACTCTCGCATTCCGCTATAAAGGGCAGTGAACAGCCCTACAGGACCTCCACCTATAATGGTCACATCATATAACTCTGATTGCATGTTCATGACAAGCCTCCGCTATTCATCGAGATATTGATTCCTCTCTCATCATAAGGGACACTGTATAACTTGCTCCATAGAGGGATGTGCGGAATTGCATGCACATCCAGACATTCACCTGCACAGATTTATCGACAGCTGCGCTCAAGCAGTAGATTGACTTGAATGTCCAGCTGGTTGTCGAGCGAGATCGGATCTCCCCCAAAAAACAAATAATAATCCAGCTCGTACACTTGATCATTTAGAACAGCAGGAAGTGACTTCCATATCTCGCTCTGCTTCATGCTTGCAGCCCGTTCACTCCCGCCCCTCTCATCATAAACAAGCAGGAACAAATGATCGCCGATATATAAAGGAAGGTCCTCCGCTTGAATCGATTTATATCTTTGTTTATCTATTATTTCCTTCCTGACTATATCGGGGGGAGACAATCGGAGGGCGTTGTAAATATTGTAGCCTCCTCTGCCCCATTGATTACCGAACACAAAAATACGATCCGCCCATATCTCAATAACCGATACGGTAGCATGCCTTGAGATCACGCCTGCCAATCGTTTGCGTTGCTTGCTTGCCTTCGATTCGAAGCGGTTTATCCATTGCTCAGCCTCTTGCTCCCTGCCCACAATGCTTCCAAGCATCCGAAGCTGATCGAATGCCGTTCTCGCTCCGTAAGGCTGAACAACAGTCGGAGCAATGGAAGAGAATTGCTCGTATTCTCTTTCGTTGCTAGCGATGATCAAATCTAGTTCAAGCTCAAGCACCTGCTTCTTGTTATCAACGGGGTTGCCTATATCCACTATTCCCGTCACCAAATCCCGCATGAAATACTGCTGCATCAAATGCGACTTCGCTCCTACCGGTTTAATACCTAATGATAGAAGGTGACCCAAGCATTCCGAAGCAAATATTCTCAACTGTTTCTTGCGATTGCGTGCATATTCACGGGGAGAGATTCCGACCAGTTGCTTGAACCGACGGCTGAAATAAAATTCATCCCGATACCCAACAGTTCTTGCTATATCCAGCAATCTTCCCTCAGTCAACAAGAGCTGCTTTGCCCGATTGATGCGGAGATCACTCAAATACTCGGTTGTGCTCCTGCCAGTCAGCTCCTTGAACCAATAAGAAAATTGACGCTTGCTTACATTCGCTTCAAAGGCAAGCCTCTCCACGCTCAGCTCCTCCTGAAAAGCTCGCTGCATATAGACAATGACCCGCTCAACAGCTTGCCTTGCGTCGAGGCTATGACCTGTCCCATGACAGTGCTCGACAACGAACAGCATCATCTCCTGGAAGCAGGCATGATTCCTGATCCGCTGCAGATCAGTAGCGCCCTCACGCTGCGAGTAAAGCTCCTGGGCATAGTCAACAAGTCGTACAAAAGGAACAATCTCAAGCTCTCCCGAATGCTTGAATATGTCCATTGGCGGCTCCGGACTCAACAGTTGAGCGGTGCCATGGTTCACACCCGTGCTCCCTGCGTGAAAGGTAAATGCATATCCTTGTAAATCTGTACCTCCTTCAATGGAGGCTTCGATGATCGAGCCAGGGGCTAGCCCGAAGCTCCTTCCATTGCACATGCGGCTCTGCACTCCATTGATAACAAGGGTACCCTGCCCTCCTGTGACAAGGATGAGCATATAGGAATCGATCGAATGCTTGAACATCTTGCCATCCGCCGGGACGCTAAATTGCATAATTCCCGTAGGGATGAATATTGTAGAGTGGAACGAGTGCATAGTCGAGCAGTACATAGCTTGACGCCTCCTCTCCAATTTAATGATAATCATTCTCAATTATAGGTGGAAGCTTGCAAGAAGGCTAGTTATTTATTGAACCTCCGTCCTTCTGGGTTTTTCAATTGAATGGAGAGAGATACTGCCCCTACATCACCACAAAACCGGAGGCTCGCGCTCCGGTTTTGAAATGTTCTTATGGTTTAAGGGCAAGCAGAGACTTCACTTGGATTTCCATTTGCTTCTCAATGGAAATCGGGTCGCCATCGAACATATCGGCAATATCCAAGGATATGACTCGATTATTTTTTACGGCAGGAAGGCTCTTCCATAATGCACTTTGTTTGATTTCCTCAGCACGTTCTGTGCCTCCATTTGCCCCGTATACTGTAAGAAATATATAATCCCCGGCATATTCGGGTAAAAGCTCCATTGAAATATTAGCATACTTTTCTTTATCGATGATCTCGTTCTTCACTCTGGCAGGAGGGGTTAGCTTTAAAGAATTATACAGGCTGTAACCGCCACGTCCCCAGTTATTTCCATATACATAGATCGTTTTGGCCCATACTTCAATAATCGATACGGTCTGATCAGGTTGAATAATTCCGCTCAGCTGCTGGCGATATTGCTTTGCCTTCTCCTCGTAACCGGCAATCCAGCTGTCTGCCTCCTTCCTCTTGCCTACTGCGTCACCCAGAATGCGCAGCTGATCCATGGCATTAGTATCCCCGTAAGGGAATACAATCGTTGGGGCGATCTTCGCCATATCCTCATAGCCCTTCTCATTCTGTGAAATAATGAGATCCGGCTGCATGGCAAGAACCTTCTCTACATTCATTAGCGGAGCTCCCGCATCAGCAATGCCAGTCAAACGATCCTTCAGATGTTTAGCCTCCAGCAGCGCTGTCCTCACTGCGAGCGGTTTGATTCCGAGCGCCATCAGATGTCCCATATATTGGTCAGCGATGATTCTAGAGGGAGTAGCCGGTACCTCCGTCTCCCCCATCAAATGCTTGACCTTGCGGACGGAAGGTGCGCTGACGCTTGGACTCGGGCTAGGACTTAAGCTTGGACTTGGACTCCGTGTTGGACTTAAGCTAGAGGGTCCTTTAGATGGGAGGTTCGATTCGCTGTCCCCGTCCTTGCTGCTGCAAGCCACCATTAACATAGCAACCAGTATAACAATAGAGATGGAACCAATAGTACGTCTTGAAAACAAATTATGATCCTCCTTAAGAATAGTTGATAATAATTATCATTATCATCAATAATAAAGGATTCCCTTGTCATTTATCCATGGAGAGAAGCGCGGATTTCTTTGTACAATGGTACAAGACTGCACACCTGATCGTATCGGGACGGATCCCCTAATTTCAATTTGCTCTACTTAGAATCGGAATACGTATAGGCGAGCTGTCCGATCAGACCCATCTGCTCGCGCTTAATGCTTC
>JARBUQ010000481.1 GCA_029239545.1 Paenibacillus sp. | reverse complement strand
TTGGCACCCTCAGCGTGGAAAAGATCAGGAGCGTCCCCAGCCGTCAGCTTCAGGTTCAGCTTGGTAGAAAACTCTTCCCCCAGAACAGAATAATCCATCTTCAATTCCACATTGAATTTCTCTTCCAATGTTTTCCTGATAAAATCTTTATCCCCTGATGGCAAGCTGGATGTGTTAGTAGGTACGGTTGTCATAAAATTAAGCGTTAGCTTCTCCCGTTGCGGAGCAGAGCTTGAGGTTGGACCTGTTGATGTCTTCGGTGAATCCGTTCCTTGCTCTTCAGTCTTGGTACCGCATGCAGACAATACAAGGACAGCTGCTAATGATAAGGCACTTAGTTGCTTTAATCTTTTGCGCAAAATGTTGACCTCCCAAAGTCAATTATTAATAATTTCAGTACATAAAACGCTTACAAATTGGCAGTACTAATAATCAAGCTTTTGTCACCTCCGCTCCTATTGGCAGATTACTGACTAGCTTGATTATAGCAGACGATAGATTGTACTAGCAAGATAATTGTTTATTTATTGTTCACATAAAGAAGGATAAACTATTGAAATATTAATTTTTTTATATTTTCTCTCATTCCAATAAACAACATATAAACAATAAATGTTACTCGTAGCGGATTAAAGCTCCTAGCGTATCATTAGGATGCTCTGCAATCGAATCAAAAAGCTCCTTGGCATGATCCAGCTTAGCCTCATGTGTGATTAGAGGAGCGACCTTAATAAGGCCTGCTGCCAATAAACGAATATATTCCTGCATGTTGCGACCTTCCGTCCATCTAACGAATCCTATCGGATAATCGGTTCCCCGGTCTTCATAATCCGCATCGTAGCGCCCTGGTCCCCCGGCTCGCGAGATCATAATCTGCGCCTCCTTTTGGAACATAAGCGCTCTAGTGAAATCTGGTAAAATATCTCCCACTATCACAATTTTACCGCGGTCTCGGATAAGTTTCAGGCTATGGTCCATAAGTCCGGACTTCTTGCCCCCCGCACAAACAAATACAGCGTCGGTACCTCTGCCTTGCGTTTGTTCCATCACAACCTCCAGAAGTTGTTCCATGGTGGTGCAGGCAGAAGAGATGCCGAACTGTGACAGCAGCTTGCCTCGCGACTCCAGCAAATCGCAGCCTGTGACCTGATAGGCCGCAGCATGGGCTACCTGCGTTGTGATCTGCCCCAATATACCAAGACCGATTAATACCGCATGTTCGCCGAACTGAAGGTTTCCTTGTCGAAGAGCATGAATTCCGATAGCCCCAAGTCCGACGAATGCTGCCTCTCTCAAATCAACGTGCTCCGGCACGGCAGTCACGAGATGCTTGGGAACTAACAAACGCTCTGCATGTCTTACATAGGGGCCACCGTAACAAGCCACTCGTTGACCTTCCCGGAAGCCCTCCACACCCTCTCCAACAGCAACTACAATTCCAGAGGCACTGTATCCTATCGCTACCGGTTCCTTGTTGTCCCGGCTTTTTATCGTCATCTCGGTTCCTGGACTAATCGCTGAATATTTAGTTTCAACAAGCACATAACCTGCTTTTACGGACAATTCAGGGTATTCTAGTACTTCTAGATCTTGATTTTTCGTTACCAGCATTTTCATAAAACCAGTTTCCCCCAATGTGTTATTGTTCTCATATTGTTCATATTAAATTATAGTGCCGTTATGAAAAAACTGTCAACCTATTTCGAAATGTGCTGAGTATCGTATGAGCTCGGAAGACAACGCTAAATAACCTGACCGAAGGTTCGGTCAGGTTATTTCAGATTCGTTTACCAGCCCCACTTAGTGCTGATACATCCCAGTGATTAAAGCAGCTGATCCATCCGATCACAAAATTGTTCAACGGTCTCGAGATTAGCCCAAAACAGGCGCAGCTCCTTGCGAATCATGTTGAATTCAGATGGAGTCAGGTTCAGCTCCGTATAATAATTGAACGTAGGGAATATTTCACGGAACATCATGAACCTGGATGGAAGAGTCAAATATTCGCTTTTATACCCGTCCGATTCCGCAATGGCCTTCACACTCGGCAACGAGTACGTATGCTGACGAATCGCAAGCTGACCTGCATGACTAATCAGATAATCGGCGAATTTGACGGCTTCTCCCTTCAATGTTGAAAATTGACTTACTGCAATCCCGATATTGAGCAGCAAGGTTTTGTATTGGCCTGATGAAGGCAATGGCGCGATATCGATTGGAAAGTCACAATCCTTGAAATAATTCAGATTGAAATAAGTCGTAATAATCATGGACGCCTTTTCTTGTCTGAACAGAAGCTCCGCATCATTCTCACTCTCGAGCATATATAACGGACGATCTGCCTGTCCGAATAATAATTCCCGACAATACTCCATCATGCTCGTGAAGCCGGGGTGACGAATATTTAATTTGCCATCCGCATGTCGGGTAAATCGAACTCCATTCTGCAGTAAAAACACGGACCATCGGTTCTCAGACAATAAAAAGAAGTAGAAGCCGAAACGATTATGTCCCTCGCTTAACGCCTTGGCAGCCTCGGTCAGCGTCTCCCAGCTCCAACTGCTGTCTGGCTCCAATAACCCCATTTCGGAAAAATGTTTCTTGTTATAACACAAAATGACGGGAGAAAAAATAACCGGCCGCAGCCAAACCTGATCTTGTGTCTTATAGGGATTACTTAAAAAAGGGTAAACTTCTGGCTTGTCATCAAGAGGCTCAAATAACTCATGTAATGTTCCCCGCTCCTGGATTTGTCTGAAGTGAGTATAGTTCACGGTCATAAGATCCAACATATTGTTCTGGACATACGTCTCTATGGTTTGAAAAGAATCCTCTTCAGGTAAAGTAACGAGTTGAATACGCACATTGGGGTTAGCCTTATGATAGTCATGGAGCAGATCCTCGATAGCCATATCCCGATAAGCAGATTTATAAACACCCATTTTGAGTTGAATGGGCTGCTTCCTCTGATTGGCCGTAACTTTATTGCCTACATTCGCGATCTTCTCGACAACCTGCTCATTCTGCAGCTGCTCCAATGCTCCGCGCACAGAGTTGCGGCTTAATTGAAACTGCTTCGACAGTTCCTGTTCAGAGGGGATCAAATCTCCCGGCAGCAGTATGCCTGAATCGATATCGCTTCGTATGGATGCTAACATCTCTTCTTGTCTCTTCTTGAATGTAACTCGATCCGGTCTGTTCATCATTTAGTTCCTTCATTTCTTCATAATAATCCTAGTTATATCATAACCTTCACCAAAATGCATCCGGGTTGTCCTCTTTTTGTATATAAAAAACAAGAACCCCTCTTCTCCCGATGGTAATATCGGGTTTGGAGGGGGTTCTTGTAAAAGGCGGCGTCATTACCTGATTATCTTCTTAGACTTGTTGGCCTACTGCAATCCAATGTACAAGACCGCTCGGTTCCGGTGAGAATCGCATTCTTAAGATGGTCAGGATGGCCATATCGGCAGTCTGCTCCTTAAGAACGGCGCAGTATGCTTCATGATTAGTCATGGCAACGATGACATAACTTGAGCTTGCAAAAGGCTGCTCAAGCTGAATGCTGATCTCCACCTTCTCTTCGTGCGGCCCAAATTTGAATGGCGCAAGTCCGAATTGCTGCAAGGTCTTCTGGCTGGAAGGAACTGTCTGGATTGGACTGAAGTCGAGTTTATCAGCACTAATAGTTCCCTCAGCAATATGCTCGCTCTTGACGCAATTAGCCGCTATCGCTTTAGCGGTAACAGAATTATCTGCCAGGTGGCTCGCGGTTACCGCTTCATCAGCTAAGTGTATCGATCCGATTGCCTGCTCCGT
>JARBUQ010000480.1 GCA_029239545.1 Paenibacillus sp. | reverse complement strand
TTAGACTGACAAAAAGCAAGAAGTATCGCCACATTGGAAACATAGTTATTTTCGATTGAATTCATATCAAAAACAGAACGATTTATTTTATAGCATTCTAATTTTGCGACATGA
The DNA here is from genome assembly GCA_029239545.1 of Paenibacillus sp. GTDB lineage: Bacteria > Bacillota > Bacilli > Paenibacillales > NBRC-103111 > Paenibacillus_AA. The sequence goes on along the minus strand of JARBUQ010000480.1, from coordinate 3,728 downwards.
TTGCCATTTTTATAGGGCCGGCAATTCTCGTTCCAAATAAAGCTGCCAGTTCCGATACATAATCCGCTCCGTTTGTTCGTGGCTGTAGTGCTTTCCGACAAGCTCTGATAACCGATCCAGACAGCCTGTATGCTCAAGCCCAAACAGCTTCCTGCTAATCCCATCAAAATCGGAGCCTAACCCCAAATGATTCGCTCCCCCCAGCTCGCAAATTTTCTCTATATGCGGTAATAACCGCTCTATCGCTACACTCTTTGTTTCATCAACAAAGGTTGGGAAGAAATTGATTCCTATCATTCCTTTCCTTCTAACGATCTCCTTGATCTGATCATCTTTCAGGTTACGAGGATGACTGCAAACCGTGTAAGCGTTCGAATGCGAAGCCAGAAAAGCCCGATCCGTCAGCTCGCTCAGCTCCCAGAAAGCCCGATCCGTCAGATGGGATGCATCTATCAGTATACCCAGACTATCGCATTCTTTAACAAGCCCCCTGCCTTTAATTGTAAAACCTCCCTGCCTTGTCTCCATCACCCCATCCGCTGCCCAATTCGCATAGTTCCAAGTAAGCCCCAATGAGCGTAAACCGAGCTTGTACAGCATCCTGAGATGAGCAAGATTGCCGGCCAGCGCATCTGCTCCTTCCAAGGTTAGCAGAGCTCCAATGCGGCCTTCCTTGGCCAGTCTAGCGATATCTCCGCTTGCCCGAACGATCCCCATCTCAGGAAGATTAGCGATCCGGGAATAGAACAGATCCACACATTTAAGCACATCATTAAATGTAGAGTTTTCCAGCTGCTCCGGCATCCACATCGCGAACCACTGCAGCATGACTTTAGATTTCTTCAGCCCAGGCAGAGTAACATCGAGACCCGATGCTTCATCTTTGAAATCTAGCCGGGGATCCATCAGCAGCTTGCTTAAAACATCGCAATGGGCATCAATAACATACATGAGTTTAGCCTCCCGATTATTTATAGCTTCAACTGCATGTTATCATTTTTGGGCAAAAGAAAAACGTCTTAACGACGTCTTTTCCATTCTATATGAAACGCGTTGTGCGTAAAGCCAGATCAGCCTGTGCCTGTGGAAATCAATCACCAATCCCTTTGCCTGCTATCGAAGGTTCAAGGTTTAATGGTCAGTTCGGCTTCAACGAGGCTCTACGATTAACTTGATAGCCGTTCGATCTTCCCCATCAATTACGATATCCGTAAAAGCCGGTATACAAATCAGATCTACGCCGCTTGGTGCAACAAATCCTCTTGCAATGGCCACCGCTTTGATCGCTTGATTCAGTGCCCCCGCACCGATCGCCTGAAGCTCGGCCCCTCCGCGTTCGCGAAGAACGCCTGCTAACGCCCCTGCAACGGAGTTAGGGTTCGACTTTGCTGAAACTTTTAAGACATCCATGAAAAAGTACCTCCTCGGGAATGTTGGATTGATTCCATTACTAAAACTCTATTCGAGTCCAATTGAAATCATTCCTTTTGTCCCTTTTTCACACCGTGCCGGAAGCTGTTCAGTGCAAATGGAGGATACATAGCATCAATTGATTAAGCCCACACAATCTCAGTCTCAAAACGCCGGATTAATTCAATCTTTTTGGATAGACCTGTCTCTTCATCGATTTCCATGTAGACAGCATGAAATTGCCATTTGCCCTCATCCGCTACGAAGCGCACAGGAAGCCCTGTCTTGAACTTTTGCAGCACAGCTTGCCGTTCCATTCCCAACACGCCATCACGTCCTCCAACCATCCCCACATCCGTTACATAAGCCGTACCTTGGGGCAGGATGCGTTCATCATGGGTTTGCACATGTGTATGGGTCCCCAGAACTGCCGACACCTTGCCATCCAGATGCCAACCCATTGCGATTTTTTCAGATGTGGCTTCAGCATGAAAATCAACCAATATACATTTGTTCTTTTTCCTTAGCTTGTCTAGGATAGCGTCAATGGTCTGAAAAGGACAATCCAGCGGCGGAAGAAAAGTTCTGCCCTGAATGTTCACAATGACCAATTCCTTGGTCTGACCCTTCACCGTAGTAAACCCTCTGCCTGGAGTGCCGGGAGGAAAGTTGGCTGGGCGGATCATCCGTTCTTCATTATCAATGAAATCGAATATATCCTTATTATCCCATGTATGATTGCCAAGCGTGATCCCATGAACACCTTGATCATAAAATTCTTTGGCAATGGCTGCCGTAATCCCTCTGCCGCCTGCTGCGTTCTCGCCATTCACAATAATAAGCTCGGGATTATACTTCCGTTTCAACTCTGGTAAAGATTCTTTTAATGCTCTTCTGCCGGCTGAGCCGACAATATCTCCAACGAATAAAACTCGGATCTTGCTCATCTCCTTATAATGGTTTAAAAGAAAACGAGAAGTGGCAATCAGCCACTTCTCCTGGTGCTTTCTTATTTAGCGTATTCTACAGCACGGGTTTCCCGAATAACAGTAACCTTGATATGACCAGGATAATCCAATTCACTCTCGATCTTCTTCGTAATATCACGAGCAAGTCTGAATGCTTCGGCATCATCAATCTTCTCTGGCTGCACCATAACGCGCACTTCGCGTCCGGCTTGAATAGCATAGGATTTCTCTACACCTTCGAACGATTCGGTGATCTCTTCCAGCTTCTCGAGTCGTTTGATGTACGTCTCAAGCGTTTCTCTTCTTGCGCCAGGTCTGGCTGCAGATAAAGCATCTGCTGCTCCGACCAGCATCGCGATAACCGAAGTGGCTTCGCAATCTCCATGATGAGAAGCAATACTGTTGATTACTACCGGATGTTCCTTATATTTCTTACCGATCTCCACGCCAATCTCGACATGTGAGCCTTCCACTTCGTGGTCTAATGCTTTACCGATATCATGGAGAAGGCCGGCACGTTTCGCCAAAGTGATGTCTTCCCCAAGCTCGCCCGCCATTAACCCAGTTAAATAGGCTACTTCCATGGAATGCTTCAACACGTTCTGACCATAGCTGGTACGGAATTTCAGTCTGCCCAGGATCTTGATAAGATCCGGATGCAGACCGTGTACGCCAGTCTCGAAGGTAGCTTGCTCCCCATACTCACGAATACGCTCGTCCACTTCCTTACGCGACTTCTCCACCATCTCTTCAATCCGAGCTGGATGAATGCGTCCATCGGCAACTAGCTTCTCGAGTGAGGTGCGGGCAATTTCTCTGCGAATCGGGTCGAACCCGGACAAAATAACAGCTTCAGGTGTATCGTCGATGATGAGGTCAATCCCCGTCAACGTCTCGAGTGCTCGAATGTTTCTACCCTCGCGTCCGATGATACGTCCCTTCATTTCTTCATTAGGCAATGTTACAACTGATACTGTCGTCTCGGCGACATGATCGGCTGCACAGCGCTGAATGGCAAGCGTTATGACTTCGCGGGCACTCTTATCCGCATCTTCCTTCGCTTGATTCACAATTTCCTTAATCAATTGCGCTGACTCATGTCGAACTTCCTGTTCAACATTAGACAAAATAATATTCTTGGCTTCTTCCATTGTAAGCCCGGAGATACGTTCCAGCTCCGCAACCTGACTGCGATACAACTGATCGATCTGAGCTTGCGTGTCTTCAATTCGTTTCTCTTTGTTGGCTACCTGCTCTTCTTTACGCTCTAGAGATTCAAGCTTTTTATCCAGCGTTTCCTCTTTTTGCAACAATCGTCTTTCTTGTCGTTGGATTTCATTTCGACGCTCA
>JARBUQ010000027.1 GCA_029239545.1 Paenibacillus sp. | reverse complement strand
CGATATCCATATGTTCGGGTTGCTTGAAGCGCAACTGTCACATGCGGATAGGGAGGCTTAAGCCTGCTAATATTTATTCCTGTTCATAGGGGTAAAGGTCTATAACCACCTGTTAGGACGCGCATAGGATGAATATAAAAGCTAAGTCAGGTGGTGACTTGATGAATATTGCGTATGCCTACGCCGATTCCCCGATTGACCTCAATAGTGGAAGCCACAAACGTTATTCCGAGAGCCTGGCGAATTTACTTGTCCGGCAGGAAGGGGAATACTTGATTCACCATTATGAGCGGGCAGGTGTAGAGCAAGTAGATGGATTTGACGAAATGCTGGGTGGAAGAAGGGCCCATCTTGAACAATTTTTGCAGCAAGCCTGCATCGATATTATGCATATTGTGTTTCCGGATGAAGATTTCTTCCGCTTGGTTAACCGGGGTTGGCTCAGGAATACGAAGCTCGTTGTAACCTTGAATGATACATCCCTATTTGCAACAGCCAGTCCGTATAGTGAGCAAGCTACAGCTTTTATTAATTGTTGTGATTTGATTGTCGTTCATTCTGAACAAGCGCAGGCTGATGTAACAGAGTTGACTGGATTGCCTAATGAACGAGTTCTGCTGCTCTCACAGGTCCTCGATCATGTGTGGGGCATGAGCACCAATCGGGCAGATGCAGCACATATGGCAGCAGCATACAGGAAGCTCATCCGCAAGAAGCTGGCTGTGTTCGCCCCACTTTCGTCGAATAGATCGAGTGAAGTTCATTATATGGCAATGTTAGCGCCCCATCTGTCAGATGCGTTTGAATGTCATTTCTATACAGGTGATGCTTACTCAGAAGACTTGAGGATGGATTCGCCAGATCAAATTAAGCAGTTCCCGCATACGGACTATGCGGAGCATGCGCACCAATATCATATGGTGCTGTACCAACTAGGGAATGGCCGAGTTTACCATTATATGCTGCCTTATATGAGACAGTTTCCAGGCGTGGTGGTTGTGCATGATCTAGCTTCGAACCTTCATGCCTGGAGGGATTATTTATTATCGGCTCGCTTGCTTATCGTGCATTCCCGTCCCATGGTGCGCAAATTAGAGCAGATGGGCGCAAGCCAAATTTACTTGTGCAACCGGCCTGTGAAAATTCCCGTTATGATTACGCTGCTCACGGAGCACAATTTCGTATTCACCAGCTTTACCTCCAATCTGACAAGCAAAGGACTGGAGTTAGTGCTGCGCTGCTTAAGAAGAATGATTGATCAAGGTTATACGGACATTCAATATATGATTGTAAACGAGTCTGATTCACAGAGCCGCGATGAGCTGTACAGTCTGATTACGAATCTGGCGTTATCCTCCCACGTAAGTTTAATCTCCCGTACTGAAGGGCAATATTCAAGCTTGATCAGCCGTTCCAATGTAGGTATTACGCTGCGCGAATACGACGAATCAGAAGATGAGTTCGATGAAGTCATTCTGGATTTACTGGCACAAGGCAAACCCTCGATAGTACCGGAAACCTCTGTTTATGAGCCGTTTCCAGATGAGCTGGTGTGGCAAATCGCGGCTTGCTCGGATGAGGAAGAAAGGTTATTCGAGGTCATGCAGAAGCTGTATCTGAATAAAGAGCTGCGCAAAAAAATTCGCAAGCAAGCAAGAGGATACATGTCGGCTTCTTATACAGTTCCTCGATATGCGAATGAACTGACAGGTCAGATCTCGCGGGTAATAGGCAGCATAGAACCTCATAACCGTATCAGTTCTCCTGTTGAGCGGCCAGAGCAGGCATACGCGAATATGTCAGATACCGAGGTTGAGGCTAGGGCCGAAGCAGAAGCAGAAGCCGATATTGAAGCTGATAATAAAGTTGAAGTTGGAGTTGCGCCAGTTCTTGCAACTGAGGTCATCGCGGAGAACCTGACACCTGCGACGAAACCACCCTTTGAGAATTCCATGCCCATTACGAAAGCAACTCCACAGCCTAAGCCGACTATATTCGTCCTGTACCCCAATCGATTTGGCTCAAGAAAGAATGGGAAGATGCCCGCCAAGTATTGCTCCTTCAATCTGGAGGAGCTTCCGAAGCCATGTACAATTATGGCCGCGAGCATGCACATCCCGATGGCCAGTCGCAAAATATTGCGAGTATATCGCATTCGATCCGGGTGGAGTGCTAAGGGGCTGTCTCGAAAAAGGCCGCGTGCAGCAAAACTACCCTTGTTCAAGAGTTTACCTGACAACATCACCGTTCATAACGGACTTCAATACAAATGGAATTGTAAAGAGCTGGTACGTGTTTGGCGAGGAGATTCCGGGGGCAATCATGGAGTTTTGATACCATTCGGGTCTTCGATCAGACGGCCGAGTCTGGTTGTGGAGGTTAAATATGAAAATTAAAAAAGCGATTATTCCAGCTGCCGGATTAGGAACCCGGTTTCTTCCTGCAACTAAGGCGATGCCAAAGGAGATGCTGCCCATTGTTGATAAACCTACGATTCAATACATCGTGGAGGAAGCCGTACGTTCAGGTATTGAAGACATTATCATAGTAACAGGGCGGAGCAAACGATCGATTGAGGATCATTTTGACAGGAATGAAGAGCTCGAGCTGAATTTGAGAGACAAGAACAAAAGCGAGCTGCTGCGCATTGTCGAGGAAGTATCCAATCTTGCAGATATTCACTATGTGCGTCAAAAGCAAGCTCTCGGCTTGGGGCATGCCATATGGTGTGCTCGCAAATTCATTGGAAAAGAGCCGTTCGCAGTGCTCTTGGGTGACATGATTATTGATAGTCCTGTACCTTGCCTTATGCAGTTAATGGATGTCTACAATACGACGAATGCATCCGTTATCGCTGTCGAGGCTGTGGATTGGGCGGAGACGGACAAATATGGGATCGTTGGCGGCACCAGAATGGATGATCGCTTGCTTAAAGTGGATCTGTTAGTCGAGAAGCCTTCGTCCCATCCCCCTTCCAATGAGGCCATTATAGGCAGATATATTTTGGAGCCGGATATTTTTCGTTATCTGGAGAAAACCCCAAAGGGGGCTGGCGGTGAAATTCAGTTAACCGATGCGCTTCAGATGTTTGCCGCACATAGAACGCTGTATGCCTACCGGATCGAGGGTAAATTGTATGATGTCGGCGACAAGCTCGGGTTCTTGAAGGCAACAGTCGAGCTTGGCTGTAAGGATCCGGCACTGAAAGGTCCATTCCGCGCCTTTCTGCAGCAGCAATTCGGGAAAGAAGGAGGAGATTGACTTGACCTGTATTATGGTGACAGGAGCAGCAGGCTTTCTTGGCTCCTTCCTGGTTCGTCAATTGGTTGAAGAAGGCCATCAAGTGATCGGAATGGATAATTTGTCTACCGGACTCGTAGAGAGGTTAGAGGGATTAAGTGATACAGGCTTATTCCGCTTCATGGAAGCAGATGTGGCGAATAACGGAAGCTGGAAGCAGGAGCTGTTGCTTGCCGACGATATTAAAGAAATTTATCATATGGCTTCTCCGGCATCCCCGGTCTTCTATCAGGCGGACCCCTTCCGCACGATTGAAGCGAATACGACAGGAACACGGAACGTACTGGAATTTGCACGCCATGCAGGAGCCAAAGTTGTTTATACGAGCACAAGTGAGGCATACGGAGACCCTGAGCAGCATCCGCAAATAGAAGAATATCGCGGGAATGTGAATACATGGGGACCTCGTGCCTGCTACGATGAGTCGAAAAGACTCGGAGAAGTATATTGTTACGAATATATTCAAAGGTATAACATGAGTGTGAAGGTTGCCCGTATATTCAATACGTACTCAGCGGGTTTGCGAAATGACGATGGCCGGGTTATATCCAATTTCGTAACTCAGGCGCTTGAGGGTATCCCTCTAACCCTTTATGGGGACGGCTCTCAAACAAGATCTTTTTGTTATGTGGATGATACGATTCGTGCCTTGCGTCAGATGATGGAGACGAGCGAAGCTGACGGACAGATTATTAATATAGGAAGCCCTCAAGAATATACGATCAAGAAAGTGGCGGAAATGATTGTACAACTGGCTCAATCACCCAGCTCGTTCGTCTATCTGCCGCTTCCCCTGGATGATCCTAAGGTAAGACGACCTGACATAAGCAAGGCGAGACGGTTGTTGCTGTGGGAACCTCAAATTAATCTGGAAGAGGGTTTGCGCCGGACGATTGCTGCCTGTCGGGAGCACCTTATAGCGAACACAGAATCTCAGGAGGAGACACATCCATGAATATCGCCGTCATAGGTTCAGGCTATGTAGGAAGCGTGACAGGGGCAGCATTTGCTTCTTTCGGACACCGGACGGTCGTAATTGATATAGACCCTGAGAAGGTACGTGTATTAAACGCCGGTCAAAGTCCGATCTACGAGCCAGGTCTGGATGAACTCATCGAATACACCGTGCGATCTGGTGTTCTGTCTGCTTCTACAGATTACAAGCTTGTCAGGGATGCTGATGTTATTTTTATAGCCGTCGGTACCCCGTCTCTACCGGATGGAGCGGTAGACTTGGCTTATGTGGATGCGGCGGCTTCCAGCATAGCCGCTTTTCTTAACCCTGATCGGTATACCGTCATTATTAACAAATCAACCGTACCTGTAGGTACAACGGATCGGGTAGCCTCTATCATCGAACAGGCATCCGGACTTGCTGCAACATTGAATACAGGTCAGTTTAGTGTTGTGAGCAATCCGGAATTTCTGCGTGAAGGTTATGCGCTTGAGGATGTTTATTACCCCGATCGGATCGTAATAGGGTGCTCGGATTCCAGGGCGCTTACTGTAATGAGAAGCTTGTATAAGGATATGCTGGAGCAGAATGGGTACGATCGGATGGGAGAGTATTTCTTATTCCCAAGTCATACCAAGTCTTCGTCTCCAGTTCTGTTCGAAACCGATCCGAAGAGCTCAGAGCTTATTAAATATGTGTCGAATGCTTTCTTGTCCGTAAAAATCAGTTATGTCAATGAAGTGGCAAGATTATGCGAGAAGCTTGGCGCTAACGCTTTGGATGTAGCTGCAGGAATGGGGCTGGACAGCCGGATTGGCCCTCAGTTCCTGCAAGTATCCAGCGGCTGGAGCGGCAGCTGTTTCCCCAAGGATACGGCTGAATTATTGGCTGTAGGAAAAAAGTACGGAGCCGAACTTACCGTCGTTAAGGCAGCGGAGCAATCAAATATGCGCATGCATGAGTATTGTGTGGAGAAAATAATGAGGCGGCTCAAATCATTGAACGGAAAACGAATCGGTGTGCTGGGTCTTACCTTCAAACCTAATACTGACGATGCCAGACATACGCAAGCTTCCTTCATCATTGCCAGGCTTGTAGGGCTGGGTGCCCATGTAGCCGTTCACGATCCGAAAGGAATGGATATGTTCCGTCGATTGCATGGCCACTTGCCGATTCAATATTGCCATACTCTGGAGGAGGTGGCCATTCATGCGGATGCGATCCTCCTCCTTACCCATTGGAATGAATATGGAATGGGGAACGCGAGCTGGCAGACTATGCAGCAGAGGATGCGCAACCCTTATGTACTGGATACGCGCAATGCTCTTGATCCGCTTGCCTTGTTTGAAATGGGCTTCGATTATGAAGGTTTAGGAGTGCACTTCTAATAATCGTTCGAATCATTACAAAGAATAGCCCAGCTTTGGCAGCTGGGCTATTTTAATTGAGCTTGCTTGAGTAACTGGGAGAGCTGAGAGATATTTACCGTTATGTCTGCCTTTCGGTTATGAGGGTCTACATAGTCAGGGGGGCGAGTTCCAGTACCGATTAAATAATAATGCTTATGACCAAGAATGCTGCTGAGTGCCGGATAACAAGTATGCACCAGCTGCGGGGAGAATATTTCGATAATGGTGGTACCTGGATTAGCGAATACCATGTTCGTCATTCCGGCACCATGCGGACCTGCTATTACTTTAGCCGAAGCAAACAGTTGAATTTGATCCCGCAGAGCAAGACGTTCTAGTATGACCTTGCGAAATCCGTATTGCTCAAGATGCTGCAGCACTTCCCGTTCGTTTACTATTTTCCGTTTGCCAGCTTCTTCGCGACTGATGTATATCCGCTCGAAGCCTTCAATCGCCTGGATAGAATGTTTCTCCATTAATTCACTTCTTAAGAATGCGCACGACCATTTATCCCGCAAGCTGCCTTTGAAGCCAGGAATGATTAATGACTTGCTTTGGATGTGCAGCTGGTCGGAGCTGCTCATAATTTGCTGGGGAGAAATACCGAGCATAGCTAACGACTCTCGTTGAAATAAGGCTTTGGATGAGCTGTTGATAATATAGTGCTGCACATGAATTCCATTGTTTCTCAACAATTGCAGCCGAGGCAATACATCCATCATCCAGTGGTAATAGACGGAGCTGTCTTTGATGGCCAGCATAGCGACGGGTTCATCAAGCGTGTGTAAGGGGGGAAGCGATGGGGCTTTCCATACATCCCGTTTCGACGGATGCAGCCTCCACTGAAACGAGAAGGGGGCCAGCAGCTTGTGATCGGGAGTAAGCACATCACAGTATGCACCACATACTTTTCCGTCCGGTATGACTGCAATATACCCTTCCCTCTGCTGCAAGGACTCCCTGCCGAACGATCTGAATAACCAATGCAGGGTAGACTCGATTCCGATTGGCTTGGTGAGTTGGATGGATCCGGTCATGTTGGTGAGAACTTGTTTCTTGGAGGGACGAAGCTTGCGCGGGGAAACCGCTCTCCATTCCTTCAAGCTGCGATAGTAGCCGTTTGGAGAAGGGAGCTTGGCACGGGCAGGGATGGACATAAGCTCTATTACCTCCCTTTCTAATAAGTTCCATCGAGGGGCAGCTTCATCTTTTGCGCCAAAAATCGCCTATATCTTAATTGCATATTATCAATGGGCTTAGGCTTGCTGCAGTAATGATAAATGACAGGATTCTTGGCACTATCGGATTGACGGCTGTTCCACTTGTGATTCAAGTGACGAACCATAGATGTATAAGAGGTTTGTTTGACGAATCTGCACTTGGCAGGATCACAGCCTATAAGGTCCATAAGCGCGCCTTGCTCCCACCAGCGGTGATTGATGAAGGAAGTATGGTTCCAGATTGCATTCAATAGCTCTAGGGTTTCCGGCAAGCGACGACAAACCCATACTCCAGTATTCGGTATAAGACTGCGTCCTACATGGTGAAAAACAATATGCATCGGACAATCGGGATCCAATTCCTCACGAATATCGGGTTTGGACTGGCAAAATAGGGCATCCGAATCGATCCACATAACAGTCTCATACAGCTCGAGCATGTGACGAATCAAAATAATCTTGTCCCAGGCAGGAGGCCGTGCTGGTGCAAGCCGTATATCAGGCAGCGACAACAGCAGTACGTCCATTTTATGGGTATTCGCATAGTAGTTCACCGTGGGGGCCATAAGCTGCATCATCTCGATATGAGCAGCCCCGGCAGCCAGACTGCAAATAATCATCTCGCTGCGTGGTTTCCAGACTAGACTCATACGAGGGATCTGGTTGTGTGCATGCATTGTGTAGTCCAACTCTCCTTCTTACTGTGGCATGATTCGATTCAAAAACAGCTTGTAGCCCGCTTTCAACAAGTCCTCTGAAAATCGGGGGCTCGAACCATTCAGGATAACAGGCTTAGCTGTGTGGAAATCATTGCTGCAGTTCCACTTCTCATTAATAAAACCGATATGTTGTAGGTAGTTATCCCCGTTGAACTCCCCCAGGTTCCAGGAATCCTGAAGAATCTCGAAGGATTCGGGAAGCTTGTGTACGATTAATACTCCTGCGTCCGGTATGCTTTTGCCCTGTATCATATGACCGACCATTTGTAGGGGGATTAAAGGGTTAAGCTCCTTGCGAATATCTTTGGACGGGTCTGTGATAAGCCTGTCGGCATCGAGCCATATTACTCTGTCGTAGACTTGCAGCAGTTGGTGGATCAAGGCGATTTTAGCGCTGGCGGCTGAGCGTGCGATGGACAGCTTACAGTCTATCATTGGCAGCAGTAAGGCATCCATGCTCATCATCGATGCATAATATTGAACGGTTGGTACCGTCCAGCGCATGGACTTAATAGATTCAAGGCCGAAGCCCAGGCTGCAGATGATCGTTTTGTTCCTTTTGGCTAGCTGTAAGGGGAATGCTGGTATGCCCAGTTTTTCAGTCAAAATTGATTTCTCCTCTCTCGCCTTTTTAACGATTTAATCGGGCCATCTTCATAATGTGCTGCAAATCCTTCAGATTGACGGTAATATCATCTGCATGATTGCGAGGGTTTATATATTCCGGCGGCCGGGTTCCCTGGCCAACCAAATAATAATGATCCAGCTTCACATGGTTACTAATAATCGGATAACATGTATGCATGTGGTTGGGGGAGAAGATCTCAATCACCTTAGTGCCAGGTTGGCAAAACATCAGGTTAGTTAATCCGGCGCCATGTGGAGCCACTACCGCTTTGGCAGAAGCGAATAACCGCGCTTGCTCCGTGACTGGCATAGTCTCAAGCGTCACACTGCGAAACCCGAACCGGTGCAAGTAATGCATGACTTCAACTTCATTAATAAGCTTCCGTTTACTGGCACTAGCGCGGCTAATATAGAGTCGCTCGAAACCTGTTCTTGGCTGGACCTCTCTTTTCTCCAGAAACTCGTAGCGTAAATAATCGATTGCCCATCTCGGAAAAATACCATGGCCTCCCCCAGGCACGAGCAATAAATCTGCCTGGATATGCGTGTCATTATCGCTCCAAATGATCTTTTTCTCCGGAATTTTCAACATTTTTAAAGTCTCCGTCTGAAAGGCCGCCCGCCATCCGCCGTTCAGAATATATCGATCTATCGGGATACCCTGGATTTTCAGCAAGTGAATGCGCGGGAGCACATCAACCATCCAATGGTAGTACACCCCGCTTTCCCGCATACCCAGTAAAGCTGCAGTGCCCGATATTTTCTGGATGGGAGGAAGGTGGCGGAGCTGATAGATCTCCTTGTCATTGGCATCCTTGAGTCCAAGCCAGGATAAATCCCACAATACCTTGTGATCCGGTGTCAGTATGCTGCATTTCTCCCGGCATACACGACCGTCTGGGATATGAAGCACATACCCCGTCTTAGGACGATACTTGTTCGTGTTGAACGGTCTGTATATCCAATGGAGAGGAGACTCAATACCCTTTGGAGCTCGCAGATTGATCCGACGGCTCTCATAATATTGTTTGAACGATTGATCAGGCCTCGATTGTGTTTCCAGCCATTCCTCTGTCGAACAGTAGCTTCCTCTAGGAGGACGTAAAAGGTGGTCGACTCCCACGAATTATCTTCCCCTTCCCAATGAAGTTGAATGAGCCTCCAGGACAGGAAGTCATTTTAATAACAGATCTTTACTGTATATGCTTGCCCGAGTTCGTTATCCACGGCATTTGCAGCGGTTATCTGGACAGTAAACCAAACCTATTTTTCGTCCATGTCCGACATACGTCCCGATCAAGACGATCAAGTAACACATAATTTGCTAAGAGGAACTTGTTTGTTTGGTCAAAGCCATCATTCTAACTGTGGAGGGATCAGATTGTTGATGAAGGACAATGAACTGAAGCTCAAATTGGAGAAGCTGCATCAACTAACGAATACTGTACCGGGTTGGCTGACCAGGGAGGAAGGAGAGACGTTGTATGAGCTTGCCCGGTTTCATGCGCCGGTTCCGACCTTCGTAGAACTCGGTGCCTGGAAAGGCAAATCCACGATCTGGCTGGCGAATGCAAGCAGGGATCGCGGAGAAGGCAAGGTATATTGCGTAGACTTATGGAACTGGACACCGGGTAGAGAGCTAACTCACGAAGATGAGGTGTACAACGAGTTTCTGGCAAATATGAAGCTTCACGGAGTTAGCGATCTCGTTGAGCCTATGCGGGGCAAGACGGTTAACTTGGCGAGAAAATGGTCGCTTAAGAATCCGATCGGATTACTCTTTATTGATGCTTCGCATCGATATTCGGCTGTCAGGCAAGATTTTGAATTCTGGAGTCCTTTTGTATCGACAGGCGGTTATATAGCCTTTCATGACGTAGATACGTGGCCAGGGCCAACACAGCTTGTATCCGAGCTTCCCGGCTGGTGTGTGCATTTGCAAACAAAAGGGTTGTGGGTATGCAAGAAAGTAATGGAAGAGAGAAAGAGTGAATAGAGGAAGGTGCAGACAATGAACATCATGTTCAAAGGGATGTTTTACAACGGTAAGGGATATGCGGAAGGCAACCGCGTTCTCTTGTCTATGCTGCACCGTGCAGGTTATCCGGTCCGAATCATAGCCAGAGATTGGAGGTCAGAGCGTAAGCTTGCCCTTCCGAAGAAGGAAATGAACATACTCGCCGGGTTTGAGAACGCTCTGCTTTCTTCAAACGATGTATATATCAATCGGGATGTAGGTTTTCGCATGGAAGCTAATCCTGACTTCAAGGTAAATATCGGTCACACCACCTTTGAAACCGACCGAATTCCCAAGACTTGGGTCCCGATCCTCAACAAATTCGATGAAGTTTGGGTACAGTGCCAATTCAACATTCAGACGTTTAAAGATTCAGGTGTCCATGTTCCTATTCGTTTCATTCCTTATTTCTTCGATGACAGCAGGTATGTGGTTCGTGGAGAGAAGATGCGGCTTCCTATTCCCAAGGATACCTTTAAGTTCCTGTCTATATTTCAGCTCTGCGAGCGGAAAGGCTATGACTTGTTGATCAAAGGTTTTCTGAATGAATTTAAGGCAGACGAGGGAGCATCGCTTGTAATTAAAGTTCGCTCCCCGGAAGAAACACCTAGATTGCTTCGAGAAATGGAGGCGCACCCCAAGCCGCTTTCACAGAGAGCGCCGATCCACATCATTGATCGCATGTTTATGCCGGATGATCTGCTCAGCCTCTACCGTGCCTGTGATTCATTCGTGCTGCCAACACGTGGAGAGGGCTGGGGGCGGCCCTTATTCGAGGCTATGTTGATGGAGCTGCCTACCTTAGGTACGAATTGGAGCGGACAGACCGAATATATGAACAAACACAACTCTTATCTTATTGAAGTGGAGAAGCTTACTCGAATCCAGAATAACCCTGATTATGATATGTACAATGGCCATCGCTGGGCGGAGCCCTCTCTGGAGGACCTTCAGAAGAAGATGCGGCACGTTTTCAGCCATCGTGCGGAAGCCAGGGAAAGAGGCCGTTCAGCGAGAACAGAGCTGCTCTACAAGTACAACATGCGGAAGGTCGGCAAGCTTGTTGATGCAGAGCTGAAGAAATTCGCCCCTAAATGAACAAGTGCTCAAGTTGTGAATAGGCCTGAAGGCGTCGATCTGTACTACTTTCTGAACCGCGCGCAGCTCCCAGCGTGCGGTTCAGAAGTCGACAGCAGAGGAGGTGCTTGAACCGGTGAACATATTGCTCACAGGAATTTTTTATAATGGTCACGGCTTTGCTGAGGGGAATCGGGTATTGCTTAGCATTCTGGATCGTGCGGGCTTTCGGGTGCGGATCGAGCCCTTGGATATGGAGCAGAAGTTCTCCGTTCTACCCTTGGAGGAAATCCATTATATATCTTCATTTGAGCATACAGAACTTACGTCTAATGATGTCTATATCTGCAACTGGATTGGCCCTGAGGTGCGAGTGAACCCCGATTTTCGCGTGAACATCGTTCGCACGACCTTCGAAACCGATCGCATCCCAGAGGATTGGGTACCGGAGCTGAACAAGTTTAACGAAGTATGGGTGCAGTGCAAATTCAATGAGCATACCTTCCGTGCTTCAGGGGTCACTGCCCCTCTTCGACTAGTGCCCAATTTCTTCGATATGAGCCAGTATATCCCTCAGGGTGAAAAGCTGGAATTACCTGTCTCCCAATCGTTTCTGTTCCTGTCTGTCTTCGATATGCAGGTGCGCAAAGGCTATGATATTCTGCTTGATGCTTATCTGAGTGAATTCTCCATTGAAGATGACACGGCACTGGTATTGAAAATCCGTGATGCGAGCAGGCTCAGCTGGCTGGAGAGCATTATTCAGGAGCATCCCAGATCAGTTCATACGAAGCCTGTCGTGTATCTGATTGATGAGATGATAGAGCCGCAGCTGCTGCTTGCTTTGTACCGGACTTGCAATGCCTTTGTGCTGCCGACCAGAGGCGAGGGCTGGGGCCGCCCTTTTTTTGAGGCTATGCTGATGGAACTTCCTGTAATCGGGACCGCATGGAGCGGGCAGATGGAGTTTATGAATGAAAGCAACTCTTTTCCCGTTCGAATCGATCAGTTCGAGAAAATTTCTAATAATGAATTCGAAATGTTCGATGGTCATTACTGGGCCAAACCGTCCGTTCAAGATCTCAAGGAAAAAATGAGACTGGTGTATCACAATCAGCAGGCGGCGAAAGCAGTGGGTCAATATGCCAGGCTTAATCTTCTGGAACGGTTCGATATGGATCGTACATCGGAGATCGTCACTCGAGCAATTAAACAATACGGAGGGGAGATAAGCTTCCGGTGAACATTATGTTGGAAGGGATTTTTTACAATGGACACGGCTTGGCAGAAGGAAATCGGATCTTGCTGCGCATATTGGAAGAAGCAGGGAACCGCGTTCGAATTGTGCCGCGTGACAGGAATGAAAAGTTTAAAGTACTCCCGGCAAGCGAGATTCAATACATCTCCTCATTCGAGAATACGGAGCTGCCCTCTAACGATCTTTATCTCTATAACTGGGTAGGGACGAATGTCACACATCACCCGGAATTCACCTATAATATTGTCCGCACGACCTTTGAAACCGATCGTATTCCGGAGGCTTGGGTACCTAAGCTCAACCAATTCGATGAGGTGTGGGTGCAGAGCAGCTTCAATGAATATACATTCCGCAATTCTGGTGTGAACGTCCCTATTCGGCTCATCCCTAACTTTTTTGATACGAGTCAGTTTACACCTGCAGGTCCCGTGCTTGAGCTGCCTATCAAGGATTCTTTCCGCTTCCTGTCAGTCTTCGATTTGAAGCAGAGAAAAGGTTACGATGTACTGCTTGAAGCCTTTTTAAGTGAATTTTCGGCTGAAGATCATGTTTCGCTTGTAATTAAGAACCGGGATACGGATCGCAGCGACAAAATAGAAGCGATTCTGGAAGAACACCCGAAAGCCCGCATTTCCAAGCCGCCTGTTTATGTGATCGAACAAATGCTGCAGCCCGCAGAAATGCTCGCTTTGTACAGGTCATGTGACGCATTTGTGCTTCCTACTAGAGGCGAAGGGTGGGGAAGACCTTTTTTTGAAGCCATGCTGATGGAGCTTCCAGCGATTGGAACGAATTGGAGCGGTCATATGGACTTCATGTGTGACGACAATGCCTATCTGATCAAAGTAGACCGATTGTCTCAAATTGATGAAAATGAGAATCCTCTATTCAATGGTCATTGCTGGGCGGAGCCGTCCGTAACCGATTTGCGCAGAAAGATGAGGCAAGTAACCAGCTATAGGAGCAAGGCAAAGGACAAAGCCAAACGCGCCAGAAATGAACTGCTGCAAAAATATAGTACAGACCAGACGGCACAAAAAGTGATCAGCCATTTGTCCAGATTCAATACCGTGAGTTTGCAGAACCAATAATATACTGCAAGATCCAGTTTCAGTATAGAAGGATGGGGAATGGATATGACGTTTGAAAATACGCCCTATACGATTTCAGTTATTGGCCTCGGATATGTGGGCTGCGTATCGGCTGCTTGTTTGGCCCGGATGGGGCATCAGGTGATTGGGGTCGATGTTGATCCCCGCAAGGTCGAGCAATTGCGTCAAGGCCAACCTACCATCGTGGAGCTTGGAATCGAAGACATGGTGAAGGAACAAGTAGAATTGCGAAGGTTAAGGGCAACTAGTGACATTGTGGAAGCCATTCGCTGCTCGGATGTTTGTTTGTTATGCGTAGGCACTCCCTCCAATGAGCAGGGGCATGCGGACTTATCTGCCATATGGAGCGCTGCCGAACAGATCAAGGAGGCTATTCGGATCCGGGATCAGTTCCTGATTGTGGCCATTCGTTCCACGGTGCCTCCAGGTACATGCCAAGAGGTTGAAAGTCTGATAGCGGAATCGGGCAAAGTCCCGGGTGTTGATTTTGCTGTTGTTAGCAATCCTGAGTTTCTGAGGGAAGGGAGCAGTATTCAGGATTATTTCAACCCATCCTACACATTGATAGGGACAGAAGATGAGAGGGCATTCAAGCAGATGAGTGAGGTGTATAGCGGTGTGAAGGCGCCTGTCCTGTCAGCTGCACGGGAAGTGGCGGAAATGATCAAATATGTCAACAACTCGTTCCATGCACTCAAGGTAGTGTTCGCTAATGAGATTGGAGTTGTTTGCAGTGCACTGGGAGTAGACCCTCATGTGCTTATGGGTTTATTTTGCCGGGATGATCGTCTTAATACATCCTCGGCTTACCTGAAGCCTGGTTTCGCTTACGGGGGCTCTTGCCTGCCCAAGGATGTGCGGGCGCTCAATGCCATTGCCCGTTCCCGCAATCTTGATGTTGCAGTGTTGTCTGCCATTGAGAGAAGCAATAATATGCATATTGAACGAGCTCTTCGGATGATTATGGCCGCAGGAGGCAAGCGAATCGGGATATTAGGCCTCGCTTTCAAGTCTGGAACGAACGATCTCCGCGAAAGTCCTGCCGTTGCGCTTGTGGAGCGCCTGGTGGGCAAAGGTTATGAGGTTATGATTCACGATTCCGCTGTTCTGGATTCGCTTGTTAATGAAACGGACCGGAAGGATGGTGGAGGAAGTTTGGCTCCGCATCTAAGACAACGCTTAGAGCCCGATCTGGAAAAGCTGATGCAAGCCGCCGATGTGATCGTAGTCTCACAGAAGAACAAATTGTATCAGCTGCATGTTCAGGATGCCTCGCAATCGAAGCCTGTTATCGATTTGGTACGAATCAGTGAGGAGGTCCCCGATTCCGGTTCTTATAAAGGGCTAACTTGGTAAGCTCAATTTGCTGGCGAGGAAGGAGATTATTATGAAAAACTTGCGTAAAGTAAAGATTAGAGGTACATCCAATCATCTGTATATTGATCAGACAGACCTGCGCGGTAAATCTCTTGTCACTCGTGAAGGAGTATCACAGAAGAAGCTGACCTCGTTTTGGCTTAATGCGGTTTCGCAATGGAAGCCTGAGCTTGTCCTCGATATCGGGGTGAATTATGGCGAGGTTATATTGGCTCCCTTATATGACAAGCACACCAAGATTATTGGAGTGGAAGCGAACCCCAAATTCAAGCCTTATCTGGACTTAGCTATGCTGGAGCATCCTAACGGCAAACAAATGAAAATGATCTATGCACTGGCTTCGGATCGTGAGGAGAAGGAACAGGACTTTTATATTCATAAAACATGGTCAGGCAATTCTACGGCTGGGGACTCGGGGATTAACAGGGAAAAGAACTTCAAGGTAACGAAGACGGAGAGCATCACGATTGATGCGTTAACGAGTAACAAAATTACAGCCAAGGAACGGATTTTGTTCAAAATTGATGTAGAAGGTTTCGAAGCCCATGTTATGCGTGGAATGAAAAATTTGTTGAAAACGAGTGAGGAGTGTATCGGTTTTATTGAGTTTGGTCCGAAAATGCTGTCGAATTGCGGAACAGATCCCAATCCATTTCTTGCTGACCTGGATCGGCAATTTGATGTGTATGCATTCATTTCAGAAGGTAAGCTTCATAAATTCAAGTCTCTTCAGATGTCCAGCTTTAATCAGTATTTCAAGGACCCCAATTTTCGAACAGACCTCTTGCTGGTCAGAAGTAAAAAATTTCTCAAGCATTCCGGCTTGGAGATCAGCAGGGAAGAGTGATGGCTGCTTATGGCGCCAAGCTGAATATTTCTCTTTTAACGTTTAGCCTTATGCGATCATATAATATCCAATAGCTGCGATCAGCTCGTGCTTACGAAGTACATTTGTTCACAAATGTTGGCTTGTGCTGTCAAGGTACATTTGGTGAGCAAATGTTTAAGG
>JARBUQ010000479.1 GCA_029239545.1 Paenibacillus sp. | reverse complement strand
TCCGTCAAATGATCGCGCAATATAGATTGAGGGGCAATTTTGGGAGTTGTAACGGAACGGCTTTGCAGATTGGCCTCGGTTACGGAATAATCGGTCAGATGCTGAGCCAATATGGATTGATCTGCTATTTTGTCGCGAGTAACACTGCCTTGAGCCAAATGAATATTTTTGATCGTTTCCTTCTGCAGCTTCTGGGAAGTAATACTGTGGTCCCCCAGCTTCTCCGTAGTCACAGCCAAATTCTGCAGGTTTTCCGTAATCACCGCCTGGCGAGCGAGCTTTACGGATGTTATTGCATCGTCTTGCAAATGCTCTGTAAGGATGACCCCGTCTGATATGTGAGCAGGACGAATGGACTGGGATTGCAAATGCTGCGGTCCAACCGATTCGTTGCTCAGCTTATCCGATGTAATGCTTTGTGATTTCAATTGGAAGGTGGATACGGAATCTTGCGCCAAATGAAGCTCCTGCACGCTTGAAGCAGCAAGATGCACACCCTCTATCGAATTTTCTGCAATATGATGATTGAGAATAGACGAGAGTCGAATATGCTTGGAGTCAACACTCTCCTCCCCCAGCTTCTCGCTCGTAACAGCACCGTCACGCAGCTTTTCAGATAATACAGCACCGTCCGCGATTTTGGCTGAATTCACAGCACCGTTAGCCAAAGTGTTCGATTGTATAGAACCGCTCTTGATTTTCTCACTGACAATCGCCTGATCCTGGATCAATTCGGTTGTAATCGATTGAATGTGCAGATGCTTGGATTCAATCGAGCCCTCAGCAATTTTCATCGAGTCAATCGTCTTGTCGGCAAGCTTCTCGGAGGTAATGCTATTATCTACCAGCTTCTCCCCGGGTATGGACTTGTTCTTGATTTTCCTGCCGGAAATGGCACCCTGTACAATATGTTTATCGTCGATAGTGGCCGGACATATCTTGGATGCCGTCACACTGTTGTCCGCTAGTTTGGCATTATCAATCGCATAATCCGATAAAGACTCCCGGCCAATGCTGCCCGGCTTGATCTTGGTGCCGTCGATAGAACGATTGGCAATCTTCTCATTGGTAACCGCTTCGTCCACTAGATCATCCGTGTAAACAACCGCTACGTTCTCCTGCTGAGCGCGTTCGAACAATAGAAGTACAGGAGAAATCTCGTCAGGATCGACGAATACGGCAGATTCCTTGCCTACCCCTTCATCTTCCATAAATACGATTGCTTGCTCGGCTAAGAGCTCTGGGGCTTCATTGTCTTGCTCATTCAAAACCACTTCCTCAACTAATTCCGATACCTGCTCCATCGGTTCAGCTATAGCCATATGATTAATCGTTGCAAATTCCAGCCTTTGCTTATCCGTTGCACTCTCATTATTATTGGCCGCTTCCGCCTTTTTTCGTTTTGCTGCACCGTATTTGTCATCATCCAGAAAGTTCAGCTCATTCATGCTTGGATTAAAAATCTGCGTGCCGGAACTTCTTTTTCGTTTTGCATCACCGGATTTCTTTTTCACTCACGGTACTCCTTTCTGTTGCATTAATAGTCATAGGTAGTCATTTGTAACATATGCAAACACCCAGTTCATGGTCACTGCTTTTGCAGCGAATGGTAGAGCTCCGCTAATCGTTCCGCTGTGTGATGCCAAGTAAACCGCTCCAACACCCTCTGGCGACCCTGCTCTCCCAATAATTGAGCGTATTCCTTGTTCTGCAGCAAAGTAAGGATGCTGTTCGGAAGCTCTTGCTCAATCGCTGTCAACGGTACCAGCAGTCCTGTCTGATTATGCTCAATCACTTCGCTCATACCACCTGCCTGAGAAGCTACAACTGGCACACCGGAAGCCATGGCTTCTACGTTCACTAACCCGAATGCTTCCCGTTCAGAGGACGGAACAACAACCGTATCTGCCAGCCTGAACCATTCAGCAACTCGCTCATGGGGCACATAGGGGATAAATCGCACGGCATCTCCAAGCGGTCTTGCCAACCTCTGCAGCTGTGCCACGTATGGAGTAATTCTGTTGCTTCCGTAGAACGCTCCTCCTACAATAAGCAATTTCGCATCAGGCTGCTGTTCTAATACTTGGGGCATGGCTTTCAGCAGATGATGAACACCCTTGATTGGAATAAGTCTTCCAACGAATAATATAACCTTTGAACCTGACCAACCCAGTGCCTTCAACTGCTCCTCACGAGTTAGCTGATGCTCCTCGGACCAGCGGGAAGGGAATAACTCCGGATCAACGCCCAGATGGTTCACTGCAATTTTGTCCCTTAATCCAGAGTCAAGCTTAATAATTTCCTCTTTCAGATACCGGCTGTTTACCAGAATAATATCTACGCTTCGCAAGCATTGAAGCAGCCTCCTGCTGCTGATATGGGGTCTTGTTAGAAAGGTCAGCGAATGCAAAGAGAGGATAACGGGATATTGGCGACCTAACCTTCTCTTCAGATAATGAGCATAGCGAGGCCGGTTTTCTACTTGGATCAAGGCTGGCTTCAGTCTCTTCATTCTTGCGTAAATTTGGCGAATATACGCTTGTCGAGGGCAGCGAACATACAACACGCCATCAATCATTTGCCGGGAAGGGAGCTTTCTGGTCTTAACGCCGAACACATGAAGCGGCATGTTGTGCGTAAGTCTGAGCCGCTCCCCAACCTTTATGGCCACAAGCTCTACAGAGCTGCTGCGGCCAGATGGAATCGGGAACGTACCCGGTGTCACGATGGCTACAGGATGATCAGGAGTCGGATTAAGCACGAATCGTTACCCTGGTGCCGATCGGCACCAGCCTGGATAGCTCGAGCACGTCCTGATTGTGCATGCGAATGCAGCCATGAGAAACAATTTTCCCTATCGATGAAGGGTCATTGGTTCCGTGTATTCCATAATGCGGACGTGAAAGCCCCATCCATAACACGCCAAAAGGTCCTCCGGGATTAACCGCTTTATTCACTATCGTGTATTCACCTGTTGGTGTAGGAGTTACCATACGGCCAATCCCAACCGGGAAGGACCTAACCACCTGATTTCCATCCAACAGATGCAGCTGACGATCTGACAGATCAACAATGATGCGATAGGCAGGCATCTTTACATTCTCCTCCATTTCGTTTTGATATCTTATGTGAGCAGAACACAAAAAGGGACACCTTATAGGAAAGGTGCCCCTTGTAATTTGCATATTTTATTGCAGACTTGCCTGTTTTCTATTGCGCATAGCTTCGACAACCTGAATAGCGACGTATGTCACAAGTAGAGCCAATGTAATGTAACAGGACAACTCAAACCGATCACGGAATAGTTGAACCGACCAGCGATCCCCGCCGATAATCCAATAAGCCACTGTGTTCGAAATGGCGATCCCGTCATGTGCGCCCGGAATCAAGCTGTGCGTATAGTTCTGAGCCAGACTTACATTGGCCAGCAAAGACAGCCCGATCGACACAGCAAACCCCTTCGAATAAGGAGAATTGACTCTTGCTTTTCCAAGCAATGCAACTACCAGCCCAATAAATAGGATACTTCCGATGATATACACCATGATCCATACCTCCGATTGTTAATCATTCATTATCAGCAATATTGCCCATTTCATGATGCGATCCCTTTTGCTCATTGCACATGGTTTACAAGCTCTCATAATCTAATTCTATACTATTGCCTGACTTCCTCTATATTTAATGTGCTTCACCCAAAATCGGTACTCGACAAGTTTCGCACCTTGAGCAGCTCCCACACGCTGTGTGAACTAATCAGGTAATATGAAATTAGAGCGATTGTCTTGGCTAAGCGGACAGCAGATCCGTGATACTCGTCCGAAAGCACACTTTGCGGGTTCGAGCGGACACAGGGAGGCTGTCGATTAACTGTCCATAACTTCGGAAATCTGCGAGAGA
>JARBUQ010000478.1 GCA_029239545.1 Paenibacillus sp. | reverse complement strand
GCTATTTTGGCAGGGATTTGAAAGAAGTTCGATGCTCTTACTTTCGTCCAATCCCCAACAAGAACCTTAGCACTGCCACCCAGCATCTCTTGGTTCGCACCGCTTGAATCCCATAACACCAATTTCGAATTAGGTACACGCAGCTCACTGGAATTGAAGGAGCTCCCTGCCGTTAATGTATAGGAGATTCTTGCGAACTCTCCGGTATTCAGGGTGAAGGGCAGATTGATCCCGCTCTCCAGCTGTGCAGGCGTTACTGTATAGACCGAATCAAAGCTGTTGTTGATCGTCCAGTCATTTTGCGAAACATTCGGAGGCACAAGCTTGGATATGCGCAGCTGCAGAGTGCCTGGTACATTAAACTGCTCAGGCAGCGTATCATGGAAACGCAGGCCTGACGCATTTTGCGTTGTGGATTGGGCATAAATGACGAAATCTACATTTTCATTCGCGGCCAACGTCCCTTCGAATGTTTTGTAAGAGCGAACTTTATTGATGGAATGATAGTATTCGTAATTGCCGAAGTACCAACGGATGGCCGGCATGAATTCAGCTACCAGATCACTTACATCCATACCTGCTTTGACCAAGTAGGGGATCGTCTGAACAACGCTCATAATCGTGGGCAGATCGTAAGTCACCCATTCGTAATTGCCGCTATATTCCGCACCATAGTAGTACCATCTTCCGTCCGTAGCGAACTCACGCGCCATGTACCACAGCAAGCCGCGCGCATATTCCAGCAGCTCCTCCTTGTAGCCCGATCCCGTATCATAGTAAGCGACCATTGCACTGGCCAGCGCTACAAAGCCTTGAGCATTATCAACTGCATCATCGATCGGGTTGACCGAGGCTCCGCTCGGATTGTACTCCGTCATGTAATAGACATTCCCGTTCCACGTCCCTTTATGGAAGCCATAGCGCGGAACCTGATTGTAGACGAACTTGCGGGCAGCGTCCAAATAATCGGAATCACCGGAATATTCATAACCCCGGATCAGTGAAGCAGCCAGCTCGGCAACAGCATGATGATCGGTTTCATGTGCATCCCATGTATACCCGGACGCGTCAGTCCAGGGCACATCATGATTGAAATCGAAGCCCCCGTAATATTTCTTCGTCTGAACAAATTCCGACGGGTAATACGTTTGGGTGAAGTTGTTGTTCCCTAACACATCCCATTGGGAATTTACTGTAGCATCAAGCAGCTCCAGCATGCGTTCATACAACGGCTCAGTCTTCGATGGGAATTCGGACAAAGCGTAAGCTGGGAAATATTCACCATACAAATTATCCGACAGCTTTCTCACATAATAGTCGCCGCTTGTCGTCCATTTCTTGACGAATGGCTGGAATGCTATATCTCCCGCCTTCACCAGCTTGCCGCTCTCCGGAGCAAGCTGTCCGATCGTCGTTCCCACGGTCTCGATGTTCGCATCCCGATCAACGATAATCGGTCCAATCTTGGGTGCCGTAAATACTCGCGTATCGATTCCAAAAAAATACTGCTGAATAAGCTCATTCGTCCATACCGAGCTTGGTGGTGAATTCAATGCTGCCGGGGAAATCAGATCCCAGAAATCTTTTGCCGGATCGGAGATGAAGTAAGCGTCTGACGTTCCATCCGGATCGAACGGCTCGTTAATGTCTACAATATTCGTGACGGTAATCGGATCACCGGCTGCATCCAGAAGCATCTGCTCCATCCGGGCTTCATCGAACCAGACCGTTCCTGTTCCACCTGATACTCCAAGCTCCAGACTTGCCTGAACAGCCAGATTAGGTGCTTGCGGCAGGCCAACCTTATTATCGGTAATTGCCACTTTATACAAGCCCCAGGCAGCCTGGGTTTTGGGTAAATTTATCGTGCGACTTGACAACAGTGCCGAGGAGCTGTCATACCAATAAATTTTCAAATAGGGCGTTCCTGACATGCTTGACGTCTTGTAATAGACGGAAAACTCATAGAACTTGGCGGCATTGACGCTGATCGTGCTTTGCGTAACTTTGGCCGTGTCTGATCCGCCAGGCGCCGTCAGCTTGAGTGATTTCGTTCCTGCATAGGGAGAAGCCGGATCAATTGTATAAGTGCCAGACGTGCCCCCGTTCGAGAAGCTCCAACTAGTCAGACTGCTCTCGAAACCAGGATTTTGGATGATATTAGCCGCGTACGTATCTCGGGTGAACAGCAGTGCCGCAAGAAAATAAATCAGTATAACTAACACAAATCCTCTTTTTGCACGATTTGCCATATGAACGCTCCTTTGGGCTTATGTTGTGACACTCTCCCAATCTTCATCTAGTCCAAGTCCGCGCAAATCAGCGAATGTGCTGTTCAGCTCTGCTTCATACAAGCGCCAAACGACGCGAAGCCCCTGAAGACTTGCCGGTCCATCCGTCATCGGTCGCGAACCATCCCGGATGCAATCGAGGAAATGTCCAATTTCGAAATGGGTAAATTTGCTGGACATGTTCATGTCGAGCAGTACCGTCGTGCGGGATTCGGTATCCAGATTCGCACGCTCTTCCTTGATATGCGTATGCAAGTACAGCTTCTGATCTCCAAGATGAATCTCGAGCATGCCTTCCGTGCAATGCGCATGAATGCTCCATCCGAGCCTTGTCCCTCTTGCTCCCCATGTTCCGAAGTGGTAGCCTAACGCACCGCTCTCAAACTCAATCGTTACATTACTTGTCCCCTCCTTCTCCATCCAAGGCGTTCCGAAGTTCGAACCAAGATGAATCCCTCTCACAGGCTTGCCCAGAAACCACAGCAGCAGATCAACATAGTGGCAGCCATGACTGAAGAACTGGCCTCCTCCTAATCTCTTGGCTGATGTAGCCCAGTGCCCTTCTGGATACTTCGTGAACTGCTCCGTCCAAATCGACATTTGGAAGCATTCACCATAGGCTTTGCTGTCAATCAACTCCTTCATCATGCGAACAGCAGGGAAGAATCGGACAGGATAAGCGGTCATCAATACTTTGCCTGCTTCATCCGCGGTCCGAATAAGCTCTATACATTCTTCTTCTGTGTTGCACATCGGTTTTTCCATCAACACATGCTTGCCGGCCTTCAAACAGGTCATTCCGACCTCAAAGTGCAAATCATGCGGCAGTACAACGAGCACCGCATCAACTGCATCCAGCAGCTCCCGATAGTCCGTGACGAACAGGTTTGCTCCCGCAAGCTCCGCTGCCTCACGCGCTCTTTCCTCAATGACATCGCAAGTAGCCGTAATGACCATGCGGTCACTTAGCTCTTGATATCCGCTGCTATGTGTACTTGCCATACCCCCGCAGCCTATCACTCCAAGACGTATAATATCTGTGTTCATATGTGTCTCTCTCCCTTATCCTGTGTTGTTTATGTTTCTATGATTTGATGGCTCCTGCTGTCAGACCTTGAATATAGTACTTTTGTAAAAAGGAAAAGCAGAGGATAATCGGAATAACTGAGATCAGTGAGCCTGTCATCAAAATATTCCATTGTCTGAAAACCCCTGTATCAAGCAGCATGACACCGAGCGGCAGGGTGAAGAGATCCTGGCTGCTCAGCATAATCATCGGCAAGAGAAAGCTGTTCCAGGAACCGAGGAAATTGACCATCGTTATCGTAGCGATAATCGGGGTCGAGATCGGAATATAAATCCAGAACAGAATACGCATCACACCCGCTCCTTCCATCTTCGCGGATTCGAACAGCTCGTGTGGAACGGAACGGAAGTAATTGCGGAACAAGAACATAGCCATAGGTGCAGCCCCGTTTATAGAAGGCAGAATAAGCCCCAGATGCGTATTCAGCAGGTTCAGATAATTCTCCACCAAATACAGGGGAATCATAATCGTAATCCCCGGTACGAACATCATTCCAAGAAACAATAGGAAGATGGCATTGTT
>JARBUQ010000477.1 GCA_029239545.1 Paenibacillus sp. | reverse complement strand
AGAAAGCGCAAACCCTTTGAATGACGGAACTAAATTCCATCATCCAAAGGGTTTGACTCGTTATCGCGGGGAGCGAAAGGAGCTGCATTTCAATGCTTATTCTTAATTAGCTCACAATACCGTAAAGGTCTACATTCTCTAACTCAACGGTTATCCTCACCATCGTATCCGACAAATGCTCAATCTGGATCGCGCGCGCCTCTTCGCCGAGCTCGGGACTCTTGATCGTTGCAGAGCTCCAGCATAAGGAATTCACCTTCTCTTCACCGCTGAAGTCAATCTCATAGACCAAGCGATTATCGCTGCTTAGTGAACGTATATCCTGCAGTACAATAACACCATTATGTGCATCCTTCAGATAGGGGTGAGGGATTGCTTCAAGGGAACGGTTCATCAGATGCAGAACAGCCTGCTCATCATGAACGCGCAACCTCGCTGACCATCCGGTATCTCCTGACACTTGTCGAATGCGCGGCGAGAACATACCCGAACCGATCAACTTCTGAAGTACGGACTGCCTGGCATTCGTCGGCTGGCTTGTCCCTTCGATAGCTGCGTCAGAGTGGACATTCAGCAGTAGAAGGCCTGGATAAACCGGCTCGCCGGTTGTGCTCAGCAGCTCTTCTGACAAGGCCCGGTCCCGCTTGAAACCGCGTTCGTCATTCGTCCCGAATGGCAGGTTCAACCATACGGAGCCGCCAGCCGTGAGCAAGCTCTTGATCGCTTCGAATTGCTTGTCCGAGACACAGCCGACCCCGTCCAATAGCAGAGGGGTTCTCTCCTGCTTCAGCCATTCAGCATCCGCCAGCTCCTCCATCCGCACAATCCGGTATCCGATGTTCGATTCTACGAAGGCACTGGACCACCCTACTACTCGATCCCAATGCTCCTGACCGTTCTCGTCTCGCCAACCGTTATTCCGACAGAACCGACTGCTGACCAGGCGCACCTCTGCAATATCCTTGCCTGTTTGTCCGTCGATGTCGCTGTTTGCCTTCTCCCAGTTGTAGTAAGGGCTTATGATGTCGTGAGTTTCCAGCTTGTCGACCGGATCCTCAGGCAAGCGGCCATTCAACGTGCTGCTCCAGTTCGCAACTCCCCAGAACCGGCTGAGCGCCCAGCCCATATAACCGCCTTTGTCATAAATCGTGTAGCTAAGCGCGATTGCCGGGGCGTTGCCCATATTGGCTGCGATATCTTTTTGCTGAAGAGCCTCGGCATCCATCTTGCCCCAATTCACACTTCCAACACCGATCCCGCAATTCTCCAGCATGACAAGGTCGAGATGATCCGTCATTTTCTCCAGATCGAGGGAGACTGCATTAAGAATGATCGGTCCGGTGCTGGAGCAGCAAGTAGTTAATGGTTTATCTGGGAAGTAGCTCTTGATTAGCTTCACATGGTCTGCAATAATATCTGTCTTCATGCTCAGCCAATCGCGGAACACAGGGTTCTCATAGTTGCCCCAGGAGATCGGCGAGCCCGTTGTGTCTCCCCAGAAGGAAGGTTCTCCGAACGGAGGCAATTCATGTCCATAATCCCTTTTGAACCGATCCAAACAATGCACACATCCGCAAGTGGACATCCAGGCATAATGGGCCATATCATCAATCTGAGCTCCATCCAGGTCTACTTCTCTCAACAGGCGCTCCAAATATTTACCATGCATTTCTAGAAATAAAGGATTGTTATGACAAAACAACTCGGCTTGATAAGATAAGCTGTATCCTCTGCTGCCATCGCGAACATCGACCTCGCAAAGGTCATTGAAGCGGTAACCCGCATATCCGGCATATTCGGCAGCTATCGGGTCATGATGAAGCAATATGTGATGCCGCTGTGCGGTGTTCATTCGTACAAACTCTTCATGATTGCGCGGCCGTTCAATTGTGTTGCAGGAATAATGATCGAGGAAGCGAATGTCGTATTTGTGCAGCTCTTCGCACACGTTGTTCAAATAACCGTGCAATTGGCCGAAATAGTTAGCAAAGTCGAAGCGAATATGAAACCCGAAGTTAATTGCGGTATCAATTCCGGCTTCTGCGAACTCTTCTGCACGCCGCTTGATTCGATCCGTAATCCCTTTTTGAGGCCATTGAATATCCTCAAGTGTACACCACCAGCTTGCTGCTCTTTGCGGACGAAAAAAGTTGTAAGGCTCTCTTGTTTTCATAGACGCTCCTCGCTTTAATACAGGTATGGTATCGGTTTCTATTATTTCTGCTCCATTCTATCACAACGAGTCAAGGCATTAAACCCTTACGTATACAAATCCATTGAAACTTTTCTCGCAGCAGACGTATTAGAAACTATCAGCTCAGGAAAGGGGGTGAACCGATGGAGTTTTCCTTTGATCTATCAACATGGTTGTTAATTGCCAGTCTGGCAGGGTTGTTCGGCGGAGTCGGAATGCTGCTTGTACAGCGAGAGGAAGGGCCGACATCGGGGCAGCCTTCCCGAAGTGTGATGCTTATTCCGCCCTCTATATCGCCTGCGTGGCGCAATAGAGGTAGAGTATTCCGGCGCAAGCAGCCTTCAGTCAAGGATTCCTCCAGTGACGATGAACAGTTTTAAGCATGGTATGGCAACCATGATTAAGACTGTTCATCAAACATAGCTCGCTGCATGAAGCGAGGCTTGAAGGAGAATCCGAATGTACACATGGTTTCACTCGATTACTTCACTACTCGTCCCTTTATTGGACGGAATTCATACGGTTACCCGAGATTGGGGACTGGCTGTTATCGGCCTGACATTATGCGTGAAGGCCGCGCTGTTCTACTTCAACATGCTGGCTGCTCGTCAGCAGGTACGAAGCGCTTCGATGCAGCCGAAGCTGAAAGAGCTGAAGGAGCGCCTCGCCAATGTGCCGGAGCAGCTGCCAACGGAGATGTTCAAGTTATATCGCGATTATCGCATCCGGCCGTTCCAATCGATCGCTGCTCTTCTGCTGCAGCTGCCCGTGCTGATGGGCATGTACGGGCTGTTCCTGACACATGGCAGCGCTATGACCTCAATACTGGTGCCTTGGGCCGCGAACCTGGCTATGGCTGATCCCCATCATCTCATTCCGATCGCTACTGCCGGGTTAAGCTTTATTCTGGCGCTTATTCCCCTGACCGAAGCTGCCATCCAGCCGAGTCTGGCCGGAATGAATCGTTGGATGCTTGCGCTAATTGTAGCGCTGCTGCCCTTGTTGTTTATGTGGCGCTCACCTGTCGCGTTAGGTTTGTATTGGATGACAGGCACGTTATTCGGTCTGATGGAACGCGGCTTCTACCGTACTGGTTGGGGCAAGCGGTTGCTGGCTAAGTAACCCATTTTACTAAGCGGGTCCGGGAAGCAATTGCCGGACCCGCTTTTTGATGAGTGTGCGGATTTCCACTTGTCGGTCAGCGGAAAAAGGAGTACTCTGATAAAGTCTAACTTACATGAACCAGACAAGCACTGTTCAACCAACAATCTGGATATCGAACTAAGCTTAACACCGAGGGAGACTTTATGTTTACGACATTGAACAAGCTGCTGGAAAGATGGATGCCACTCATTACTCCGACGAGTGTACTCATTGGGCTGACCACAGCGGGAGCTTTATCCCCTTATACCGCCTGGGTTCCGTGGATATTCGCATTTATGACGTTCACTGGAAGCTTGAGCATGAACGTAAGGGATTTGCAGAGAGTTGTGCTGCATCCGCTGCCCATAATCGTATTTATGTTTATTTTGCATATTGTGATGCCGCTCATTGCTTGGGGGGCCGGACATGCCGCCTTCAGCGACAGCCCGCTTACTATAACCATGCCGCCTTCAGCGACAGCCCTCTTACTATAACGGGTCTTATACTGGTTTTGACGATTCCGACGGGGATAGTAAGCTTCATGTGGGTAACGATTTACCGTGGACATACGGCGCTTACACTGTCAATGATTCTTATCGATACTATGCTGTCGCCGTTTATCGTCCCCTTCACTTTATCTTTGCTCGTAGGAGCTAAGGTACAGATGGACACGCTGGGCATGCTGACTCAATTAATGTGGATGGTTGTAGTGCCTTCCATTCTAGGCATGGTGCTCAACCAATTGACCGCTGGAAAAGTAAAAACAGCCTGGAGTCCGGTCTTATCGCCGATTTCCAAGATCGGATTGGCCGTTGTCATTCTAATTAACAGCTCGGTGATCTCTCCTTATTTTACGCAATGGGATTGGAATATAGTGTACATTGCAGCCGTTTGCATTGTAGTGGTGTCTATTGGATATGGTTTAGGCTGGATGGCCTCGAGAATGCTCAAGCTTAGTCGCGACATGGCCGTGAGTATGGTATTTAACTGCGGCATGCGCAATATAAGCGCGGGAGCCGTGCTCGCGATCTCATTTTTTCCGCCGCAGGTGGCATTGCCAACGATTATAGGAATGCTCTGTCAACAGCTGTTGGCTTCTTTATTCGGGTATTTGTTCTTTCGG
>JARBUQ010000026.1 GCA_029239545.1 Paenibacillus sp. | reverse complement strand
TACGGTAACGAGGAAAATGAGTAAATAAAATCCGGTGTTGCGGATGATCCGATTCATCCCCTACCTCCTCTCAATGACACACGTAATATTTTACCACAGCCGGAGTATGCATCACAATAGAACGAACAACAGTGATGCGTCATGGCCCTAAGCTATCATTATGACGAATAAACTTCCGGCTTCAATATGCCGACATAAGGCAAATTACGGTATTTCTCAGCATAATCCAAGCCATACCCGACCACGAAGGCATCCGGTATTGTAAAGCCCTTATAGTCCGAGTCCAGTTCAACCGTCCGGCGCGCCGGTTTGTCAAAAAGCGTCACAACCGATATGGAAAGCGCATTACGGCGCTCCAGAACATCGATAAGGTAGCTCAGAGTTAACCCGCTGTCGATAATATCCTCGACAATAAGCACATTTCGGCCTTCCACAGGCACATCCAGATCTTTGATAATCTTGACCACTCCTGAGGATTTGGTCGATTGCCCGTAGCTGGATACTGCCATAAAGTCTAACTCAAGCGGAATATTCATTTTCTTAACCAAATCGGCCATGAATATAACTGCGCCCTTAAGGACACAAATGACCAACGGATTACGGCCTTCATACTCCACGCTCAAGATCTCGCCTAATTCAGCCACCTTGTTGTGTATTTCTTCTTCGGTGAAAAGCACCTCTAGTATGTCGTTATGCAAATGCGGCCCCCCTATTCTTAAACTTACATCTGCCATATTAATCAGGACATAAGCACTTACCCTATACTATGAACACATAGTGGAGCTCATTCTATTGTGTTGCTCCTGGAACTCGCAGAATCATTCGTTAGGAATGAACCGTATTGTCATAACCTGGGACGTATCAGGAGCAAGCAGCGCATGCTTGGACCTGCCGAGTCCCGGAATCCAGATAATGTGTCCGGAGGCATCTTCAATAATAGGGGTCTGCTCCCTCAACCACTGCGGTACTTTTTTGTCAATGAACATATCCTTTACTTTTTTTGATCCATTTAAACCGAGCGGCTGCATCCTGTCCCCCTCGCGACGCTTGCGAATCGTAAGAGGAAAATGCACATGATCGAAGTCAAAAAAAGCCTCCAAATAGGAGGGACGCGGCCTCGCCTCAACGTGAGTCTCCTCCGCGGCGAATGTCAGCAGATCTCCCGATTGCCCATGACCAGCCCATGGTTGAGCGGAGAAGGTCATAGCTCCTGCCCATCGGACAGCAACCTGTCCAAGGATATGTGAGCGATCAAGGATTCCATTGAGATCTGTTTCAACAACCGACGTTGAGTCTGTTAGAGAATGCCTGACGATGGTAATCTGATCATAGTCCCGACGCAGGGCAGCGCCGCCTTGAAGGTGGATTACAGCGGATGGAGAGGCGTCTTGGCCAATCATCTCCCTGATCCGTTCTATCCTGTTAAAGTCCGAAGCATCCGCTTCGGCGCACACATAGCTCAATATTAGTTGAATCAACCGCCTTTGTAAAGCAATATGCAAAGCCGTAAAAGCATTTCTGGAGAAGGCACAGCCATTCTCATTCCCGGTGACTAGCAACGGCCAAGCACGTCTTGCTTCCTTGTCTATAAAGTCATCTTCCTCAACCATTAAATCTGCTAGACGATTCAATGACTCAGCAAGCTGCGGATTAAACGCTGTAAGAGCGGGCATCACATCCAACCGGATGCGATTGCGCGTATACTTCCTCGAGCGATTGCTGCTGTCCTCTGCATAGGTCAGCTTCCGCTCCGTGCAGTAACGCACAAGCTCTGATTTGTATATACGAAGTAAAGGCCGTACAAGTTCCAAATCGTTTAACGATCGACGCAAAGGAATTCCGGTTAATCCGCTTGGACCTGTGCCTCTGACAATTCGCATCAATATAGTTTCGGCTTGATCATCGGCATGATGAGCTGTTACAAGGCGATTGGCGCCTGTCTCCATTGCCTTTTGGGTTAAGAAAGCGTAACGCTGTTCTCTGGCCGCATTCTGTGCATTATCCCCTGTATGGCGAATAATATCAGGCATGTCTACCGTGCCCAATTCGCATGGGATGTTCAATTCAGCGCAGAAGCGGGCTACCAGCTGCGCTTCCAGATCCGATTCCTCCCCTCGGAACTGATGATTGAGATGAGCTGCAGTGAGCTTCCACTCCCACTTGGCAGATAATTGATGGAGAATATGAAGAAGAGCCGTAGAATCTGGACCTCCAGATACGGCTACAAGCAAAGTATCGCCTCGTTCCATAAGGCTATGCCGGCGGATAAACCGCTCCATTGTGCGAATCACTTCCACGTTCGAACGCTGCTGCATGTAAGCCCCCAGATGTCAGGATTGTAGAAAAATATATAATGTCGATGCAAACAAAATAACGGATACGGCAAAGGCCGTTTGAATCCACAGGCTGTGCCTTCGCCCCTCCAGAGTGGCTCCGCTCTTGAGCATCAAGGAACGCCATTCTTTCTCAGCTTCGTGAGAGGACCTGTATTGACCGGTCAGCGCCTTCACCAGCACGGGCTTAAACCTCTTGCAGCTCTCATACTCACCGGCTAGCAGGAGCAAGTCGTCCAAGTTGCGGTTCTGCGGAACAGACTTCACGAATTCAGCAAACCGATTCTTCGTATCGGACAAATGCAGACAGAGCACTGCGAAGGAGAACAAGTCATAGGCTTCATCGGCTTTGCGCGAGCCTGCGTTCCAGAAGCCTCGATCGTACACCTCTGTAAATTGCTTGACCGAACGCCCCATCTCGGTAGCGCCGCCAAAATCTACAAGATCAATCTTGCCGAACTCCGAGACCAATACATTATCTGTCTTCAAATCTCCGAATATGTATTTGCGACGATGCAGGTTGACCAGCTTCTTCAGAATTCCATAATGGATCAGCTCAAACCAATCCTTGCCATGCTTGAGCAAAAAAACCTGAGGGTGTAAACCCTTCACATATTTCATCACATAAAAAGGATAATCCTGTTCATCAATCGTCATATTGTCGGCATCCTGCAGGTAGAAGTCGTCGGCATTCGGACCCTTGGACAAGGACTTCAACACGTTGATCTCCAACTGCAAGTCTATTCGATCATACCCAATCTTCAGAGCGAACAATGTCTTGCCAATCCGCACTAAATAAACCTGACCGTTCGCCCCCTCACCCAGCAAACGGATAACCTCATACTTATTCTTATTCCATTTTCCATAAATATAGGTCCCTTCAGCCAGGGCAAGCTTAAACGACGTAGTCACTCCAAATCCCGTCCTTATGGTTGGATCTCGCCTCCAGGAATCGCGGCTGATCGCTGTACTTCTCTGGTTTCGTTGACTCAGTATAAAAATGTTGAAGCACTGTGCGTATAGCGGGTCCGGTTGGGGTAGTTCCCTTTATGATTAATTTATAGAACATTTGACTGATTTTTGCAAGGTCGCCGCTCCAATCTACAAGAAGATCTGCACCCGCTTGACCCGGAAAAGCAAACACGGCCATTTCGCTCTGCCCTCTCCGGGCTTGCAGACTCAGCAGGAGATCGCGGCAAGCTTCCTCTACGGCTCTCAGCTTATTCTTCATGCTTGCACTCGTATCGATTAACAGCGCCACTCGAAGAGAAGCGTTCTCGCTCCACTCATCAATGACCCTCACCACTTCTCCACGCTTATGAGGGGGCAGCGACTCAAGCTCCCCATGACCCAGAATTTGCTTGAGCTCCCGGTTCACTACCTGATGCATCGTCTGGACGACCGTTTTGCGTGTCATCATCTGCACGGTTTGCGACAACACGGTCGGTGTAACCAACCGGCTCATCCCGCCGCCCGCGCGTGCGATCTCTTCAATCTCCTCCAGCCCGCGCCCACCCTGCTGCTCTCCGCCATCGGTAATCCCGATTACATTCACGATTATTCCTTCCTGATGGGCATGAGCAGCTGCAGCAACCGGACTGATACCTTCGTTCGAGCATCCATCCGTTATGACAATGATCTGTTTCATCATGATCTGTTTCCCTCCCTTAATAGCGGTACTGGCAGTTGACCGAATCTTGGAATCTATGAACCAGTGTGCCCATTAAGAGAGATTAGTATAACCGCTGGTACTTCCTGATATCGAACAAAAAGAACCACCCTTCGCGAATGGGCGAATAGGTGGTTTCAAAGGGTAACTAGCTAACGGTACGCGGCCGCTCAATTCGGGTCAAGCCCGGCAGACGGAAGGTTGCCCACTCCGGACTGAATTTATCTATTCGTGCCACTACAACGGTCATATCGTCCACGATATCCCCTCTATGCTGGCGAATGACTCGTTCCAACAATTGATCGGCGACCCCCTGAGGGTCTTCAGCCTCGATCTCCTGGATGACTCTGCGCATCCACAGCTCCTTATTCACAGCATGTCCCGGCGCATCGAATATTCCATCTGTCATCATGATCAGGATATCACCTGGCTTAAGCTGCATGCTGACCAGATCCACATCAATATCCTTCAGGATTCCAATTGGCAAATTGTTAGCTGTTACAGGAATAACTTCCGTCCCCCGCTTAATGAAGCTCGGGGTTGAGCCTATCTTCATAAACGTTGTATTGGCGCTGTACAAATCGATTAACGCCACATCAACCGTAGCAAACATTTCATCGGAGGAACGAAGCATCAGTACGGAATTCACTGATTTAATCGCGAGCTTCTCATCCATTCCCGACTGCAGCAGCTGCTGCAGGATCGCAAGAGCCGAGCTGCTCTCCGCACGGGCGCGCTCCCCGTTACCCATACCGTCGCTGATTGCGACGGCGAATTTTCCATTGCTCAGCTCAACTGTGCTGAAGCTGTCTCCGGAGAGAAGGTCTCCATTCTTAGCGGCTCCAGCTATTCCCGTCTCGACCTCGTATTCCTTCGCCGAGCCGAATTGTACGGTAGAATATCCTTCTCCGCGGTCCGACATTTCTTCATGTCTTACAGCAACTTGTTCACCAAGAATATCGGAGAGCAGCGGGGCAATGATTTTGCGGCACTCATCGAATCCTCTTGTGTAGCGGTGTACAATCTCGATCTCCACATTCCCTTCATCCAGGCTTATAATATCGATGCTATGAATTGACAATCCCAGCTCCTCGAGAGCATTACGGATTTGCTCTTCCTGCAGGAACAATTCATGTCCCTCGCGCTTAATTTCTTTGGCCAGGTCCTCCATAACCTGGGAAACACCTGTTAGCTGCTCCGACACCAATTGGCGGCTCTCCTGGATTTGCCGTTTCCAATGCCTGTCGCTGCTGTACCTCTCGTATTGATGCTTCATCACATCCAATACCTGATCAGTGCGAACACATACATTTTTCCACTCGCGGGGAATTTCTTTCCGACTAAAGGTCGGCTTGGTCTCAATAGAGCTCATCATCTCCGTCATATAAGCATACGTATCGTAAAACTTGTTTTCCCAGCACTGCTTTTTCTTCCAGCAATTTGCGCAGGCCTCTTGCGAAACAGCGTTCATGAAGTGTCCAATTTCCTCATCTTTTTGCTCCTTTTCATCCACTTGGGTTATTTGTTTGAAGCTGCGGGAAAGCTGCCTGAATACTTCTGAGAATTGTTCCACTCTGCCGGCTGTAATATCACGTACCCGCTTGGCATATTCATGCTGGGATTTGAGATTCTCTTGGGTTCCTGGAACATATTTGGCTATTGTCCGAATGACAGACCTTGGTGTTAGCATGAATAAGATAACTGCAGCTACGGATTCCCATGTGGAATGGATGACCTCTGCTTGATTCCCTATATATACGGAAAGGATGGAGGAGCCAAGCAGCATTCCGAGCGCCACTCCCATACGATTCGCTTCCTTGAGGAGGCCTGCCAGCATACCTGCAAAAGCCAGCAGGCTCATTTGGTAGATGGCGCTTACATTAGCGAGACTTACGATCAGCCCTGTTATAACCCCCACCGAAGCCCCCAGAGGAGCCCCACCCACAAAGGCGAACAATAAAATCAGATACCGCGACATGACATGCTCAATGGACAAATCTTGAACCATCCAACCAACCATACCCGTCATAACAGAAGCAAGTAGTATAATGAGACATATAATTTCTTCATTCTTCAAAACATAATTTTTGCGGGTAAGCGTGAATACGGGTATGGCTTGCAGGAACACGAGAGTCAGAACGAAGCTTAGCGCGGCTTCTACCGATGTAAGCATCAGGGTGTACCAGGTTAGCTCCGTATCCACCATATACCCGAATAGTTGAACGGAGAAGGCAGATATGAATACAAGAAGCGGCGCATAAGAGATTTCAGAATGCTCGTACTTCTCAAGTCCTTTCTGAATAAGAACGAACACAATCATTTCCGTTACAATATATCCGGTGCGGATCTCCATTGAGAACAAGCTCCCAGCAACAAGAGCGAAAGCAACCCAACGGATCAAATCCTTCCTTGTGAAGTACAGAACAGCGAAGTATGCGATAGCAAACGGAGTCAACTGCTCCAGGATCATGGCCTTACCTAACAGAAATGCCATAAGCACCAGCAAGGCTGCCCACTTCTTAGCAATCAGAGACTGAACCAGTCGATTCTCAGCCAATATTTGTTTACTTCCAGTCTTCGCCCGTTGTACAGCTCCTGCCCACGGCTGTGAGGCCCTGTTTAACATATTCCATTTCTGCATATCGGGAACACTCCTTCATCGGTTTCGTGTTCCCCTATTATAAAAGCAATCTATTATAAAAGTTTGTCACAATAGGCTGATAGATTGAAAGAATTTTCCGACAAAATAACTCGCCATGTAGAAACTTACACTAGCCCTTTCCCCGTAAGGATTCGTTCAAGTCAGCCTTATCCGTTTGCCGCTTAAAACAGTCCTATCGTCCTATTAACCCACTCCTCCAAACTAGCAGAAATTAGGAGGAACCTGTCGATTCTCTCCTCATCGGGAGAAATCCGACAAAAAAAGTTATCATTTCCCAAAAAAACAAAATAAAAAACCGTCTCCGCAGCAAAAAGCTGCAAAAACGGTTAAGAGATCCATAAAGAATAGCGGCGGAGGGACTCGAACCCACGACCTCACGGGTATGAACCGTACGCTCTAGCCAGCTGAGCTACACCGCCATATTCCATACGAAATTATATAGGAGGACACCGCCATTGTCAATCAAACAACAACCCCTTGATCTATTCGGGTTCACCGAAATCTCAAGGGGGGTTCTGATTCATATTTAAACGCGCCTTGCTCCTCTTCCGCCCCGCTTGCCTTCGGTGTTCTTCTTCAGGGACGAAATCTTCTCTTCGCTGTCCTTCAGGAAACGCGACATCTTGTCTTCAAACGTTAGTTTGTTTACAGGAGGTTTCGCTCCGCGACCACCACGATCGAAGCGGCCACCACCACCGCCACCACCACCACCACGGTCTTCATTGCGATCTCGTTGGAAAGGTCTTTCCGGACGTGGGGGTCTTTGCTCCCCCGGAGGCTTATCAACTGATTGCTTAATGGAAAGTCCGATTTTGCCGTCCTTATCCACATTAATCACTTTCACCAACACTTTATCCTCTAGCTTCAGATGATCATTGACATCTTTCACGTAGTTGTCGGCGATTTCGGAAATGTGAACAAGGCCGGTAACTCCTTCCGAGAGTTCGACGAAAGCACCGAAATGTGTGATGCCTGTCACCTTGCCTTCTAACTTGGTGCCCACTTCAATTGCCATAGAATGAAACGTTCCTCCCTAAAAATGGTTAAGAGTAGTTCTCTTGATTAGCTTACGCATCGGGAGCCGATCTTGCGCATCCGTCGGACAAAATGGTCGTTCCCCTAGCGCTTACTGAAAAGAGCAGCTATGCAGATTATACAAGATCGCCAAAATGAGGTCAATACGCTCTGCACGGGAAGTCCAGCTTAAGGTTTAGGCGTAAAGAACAAGGTCTCGCCCGGCTTCGTATAATGATACTCCTTGCGGATCTTTTGGAGCATATATTCAGGGTCATTCAACCGTACTACTTCCTTCTTGTATTCCTCATTAAGCTGCTTCGCTTCCGTAAGCCTAATGTCGAGCTCGCTGACCTGAGCTGCCTTTGCATCCAATCTCCCCTGTTGATTCCACGAAATAACTGCCGCCCACGCTATGAAACCAAGAAGAGTAAGCATTAGTAACCGAACCCGTCTTCGTGAGCCTTTATGAGGTTGTTCGAGATTAGGTTCAGTTGCCAATTGACGCATATTCTACTATTACCTCCTACACTCTATACGAAAAGAATCATTCGGATTGATTAGCTACACATGAATATCCTCATTAAGACTTCTTCATCATTCGATTCCAGAGTTTGACCAGCTTCAGCCAGCCTACTTCTGCCCATTGTGGCCTTAGAGCCTTGAGCCAAGGCTGGACCAAACGAAATAGACTCCGGAATACAAACCAGAAAGGGTACAACAATTGTAACACAATTTTATAAAGGAAGACAGTAAGCGCCAACAGAAATCCGAAAATTACAATTACTAGCTTATAAAGCACAACTATAGGTTTAATAACCAGGATCTTTACGGTTTGAATCAGCAAACGGAATATTTTTTTTACAATTCGAATCAGCCACTCCAACAGCCGGATGAACGTGTGACTCATAACACCCATGTAAACCCATCCGCCTGCTATTAAGCCAAGGAAGACATATAACCGGACTTGTCCATGATTACTGGCGTACAAACCTCTGAACACTAGCACAGTGGAAACGATCCAGTACACGATATCGAGGAGCGGAATCATCCAGCGAGGGACGCGAAGCTGGGATGACAGCACCCGGTATGCGTCGAATATAGCACCCATACCAGCTCCGATGCCGATCATCGTGAGCAAAGTGAGAAATTGGGTTTGTAAGCTCACTTGAATAATTTACCCAGAAATCCCTTCGACTTCTCGTGGGAGCTTGATTCCAAGTAGGTTAGCCCGTTCACCAGTCCCTCGATTGCGACTAACCCCTGATCCAAACTCAAGTTTTTGATATGCAGGTTTTGTCCCTTAACCGCAAGAAACCCGCATTCCGTCTCCAGAAGAAACTCTTCACTATCGAAGCTCTCTACATTCAGGACGCCCGAGATCTCCAGCAGCTTCCGGTTCAACATTTTCACTTCTTGACGCTTGACTTTATTTTGTTCATTCATGGCCTGTACCCCTCCCCTAACACTAGCGTATGGGGGGCTGTCTGCTTTTAGAACTCAGGCCTGTACAAATAGTTGGACAAAGAAGAGGCACTATCTGGAGATAGGCCTCTTCTGTCTGGTGTGTTAGTTAGAGGGAGCTTGGGTTGGACTCCTCACGAATCACCGTATACATCTCGGCTGCTTCGTCCTTACGTGTTGTCTCTACGATTCGCTCGATTCGGACGGTAACCCGCTTCTGTCCGAACTGAATCAGTAGTTCGTCCCCGACCTTCACGGTGGAGCTCGCCTTCGCTTCCTTGCCGTTAATCCAGATTCGTCCTTGATCAGATACGTCCTTAGCTACCGTACGCCGTTTGATCAGTCTGGATACTTTAAGGAATTTGTCCAGACGCATTATTTAACCGCTTCTTTAAGTTTGTTGCCAGCCTTGAAAGCAGGTACCTTCGATGAAGGAATCTTGATTTCCTGGCCTGTTTGCGGGTTACGGCCTGTACGACCGGAACGAGTACGAGTTTCGAACGTGCCGAAGCCGATCAGTTGAACTTTGTCACCAGTCGACAAAGCGTCTGTAACTTCTCCCAAAAATCCGTTCAATACCGATTCTACGTCCTTTTTGGACAATCCGCTTTTTGTAGCGATGTTGTTTACCAAGTCTGTTTTGTTCATTTGTAAATTCCTCCTAAAAGAATTAAGCTTTCGCTTGTTAGGCTTTTGCTCGATTTGCTTGCACGGTAGTAAGTATTCTTGATTGCCAAGGAAAATCCTTCTCTGAAAGCAGATATTCCTAAAGTTTTTTTGCTTTTTGCCATAACTCTTCCATTTCTTCCAGGTTTGATTGCTCGATTGATTTGCCTGCTTCTCTAAGCTGCTGTTCAATATATGTAAATCTGGAAGTGAATTTGCGGTTAGTTGCCGTAATGGCTTCCTCAGGATCAATCTTCAGAAAGCGCGACAGATTCACCACAGCGAACAGCAGATCCCCCAGCTCGCCTTTACGCTCCTCTTCCGATGCCTCACGGAGCTCGGCGATCTCTTCCTCAATCTAAGCATATACATCCTCAGCTTGCTTCCAATCGAAGCCCACCTGAGCGGCTTTCTTCTGTAGCTTGTAGGCCTTCATCAGACCCGGCAAATCTCTGGGCACCCCGGACAGGACCGACTGCGCCTCAGGATCGATACCTTGGCTCTTCTTCTCCTCAAGCTTCATGGCATTCCAATGGTGCAAAGCCTCTTCCGCATCCTCAGCAGCGCGCTCTCCGAATACATGCGGATGACGCCGAATGAGCTTATCATGCAATTCCTCCAACACATCGAATACGTCGAAAGCTCCGGTCTCCTCCTCCATCTGAGCGTGGAGCAGCACTTGAAGCAGGAGGTCCCCCAATTCTTCGACCATAGCATCCGGATCATCATCATCAATCGTTTCCAGCACTTCGTAGGTTTCCTCGATCAGGTTCTTGCGAATGCTGGCATGGGTCTGCTCCCGGTCCCAAGGACAGCCTTCAGGACTGCGCAAAATACCAACTATCTCATGCAGTCGTTCGAAGGAACGTTTGCGAAGCTCATCGTCCCTGCTTGCTGGAACCCAGACCAGAGATAGATTGCCGTATCCGTCGATGCGATCCAATTCGTACAGCGGAACGGTCACGATCCGCTCTTCCCCATAAACCCCTAATTGATGACCCACAACCACCACATGGTCGTCCGGATAAGTACTCATCAAGTGCAGTTTGACCTCTGATGCTGTGAATCCGTCATATACTTGGGCTATCAATGTATGCAGACGGGGTTGGGGTCTGTGCGACTCCAGATCGGTTGCGTCAAGCAGCACAAAACCATGGATCGGGTCAAAGCCAAGACGAGTGAAGGCTTGATCCAGAAAGCTCTCACCCCCGATAATCTCAAGTGTTATCCCCAAGTCCGGGCAAACCGAACGCAGCATCATGGTCGTCGACTCCGCGACCATAGGATGACCGGGCACGGCGTAAATGACTTCCCCTTCTGTTTCGGAGGCTGTGCGAAGAAGCTCCCCTACGATCGCTTCATACACATCGGAGAATGTATCGTTCTCTTCGTATAAAGCGTCGAATGTGCGGTATGCAAGCCCCTGCTGATCCAGCCATGCGGTCACCGGATGATGCGCTGT
The DNA here is from genome assembly GCA_029239545.1 of Paenibacillus sp. GTDB lineage: Bacteria > Bacillota > Bacilli > Paenibacillales > NBRC-103111 > Paenibacillus_AA. The sequence goes on along the minus strand of JARBUQ010000026.1, from coordinate 5,129 downwards.
ACGCAAATAGAGCGTCTTGGCGGACTGCAGCCGTTTCCAGACGCCCAGTGTCAATTGGTTCTCATCTCCAGAGCCTAAACCTACTATAACGATCGATGCACTCATTGGAATCGATTCCTTTCCTCATGGGGTAAAATGCGGAGCTTCCTTAGCAGCGAGATAAGCTTCGGGCCGTGCTTCGGCAAGGCTGCCAATTCGGCAGCCGTAACCGCGCGGGCGCGCAAGAGCGCGGCGGCGTAGATGACGCCGCCCAAGGCTACGGCGCTCAGCGCCACAGCCGTCTGCGCCGCCCGCTCAGGCGGCGCGGCAGGCAGCGCGGCTAGCGCAAGCGCTGCCGCGCCGAGCCAGGCCGCGAGGCCTGCGGCCATGAGCGCGGCGGCTGCCGCGGGCTTGGCCGCGTCGCGGCCCCACGCGAGGCGCGTGGGAAGCATCCGGCGCAGCCGGATGCAGTTGAGCGCGGCCGCCGTCGCGTAAGCCGCCACTGCCGCAACCGCGGCGCCATGAATGCCCCAGAGGGGCATGAGCGCCAGGTTGAGGCCGATCTTCACGGCGACGGCGACGAGCAGGTGATACACAGGGGCGCGTTCGGCCCCGAGTCCCTGCAGCAGCGTGCCGGAGATGATCTGCAGGACGCCAAAGGCGGCTGTGCAAGCCAGAATGGCCATTACTCCAGAACCCGCGGAGTCTGTGTATAACATAATATTGAGCGGCTTGGCGAGTACCGCCAGCCCAACCGAGGCAGCCAGGCCAATCAACCAGCCGAATCGCAGGAACATCCCTGCTGTCCGTCGAATGCTGGCCTCATCGCCGCGTGAACGCGCCTCTGTGATTGCTGGGATGAGGACAACGGAAATCGACGTTGCTATCATCGAGACCAATTGCACAAGCGGCAGACCATGATTATACAGGCCGAACTCGGCCATCGAAGCATGCTTGTCCATGCCTGACATATTCAGCAGTCGGGGCATGGTGAATGTATCCACCAGTGTCAGCAGCGGCAGTACAGCCGCTCCGAGACACACTGGCACCGCATAAGCAACGAACCGGCGCAGCAGCGGTAAGGACCTCTCGCCCTCAACAGCGGCGCTTCCCGTCCGCACTAGCCCCTGTCGGCGGATATGCGTGCGCCAGAAGAGCAGCGCCGCGGCCAAAGCGGCGGCAGCCCCCGCCGTCGAGCCGAACGTGGCGCCGGCTGCAATAGCGGCGTCGGAGGCTCCGCGCCCGACGAGCACCAGCAGCAGCGTGATCATGACGCCCACGCGCACGAACTGCTCCACCACCTGGGATACCGCGGTGGGGAACATATTATGCTGCCCTTGAAAATACCCGCGCAAGGCAGCAGTTACAGGCATGAACAGCATCGCAAAGGAGATGCTGCGTATCGCGCTCGCCGTCTGATCATTGCCGATCCAGGCGGCGAGCGTCTCTGCCCCGCCATACAAGAGCAGGAAGCCGGCGATCCCGATCCCTGCCATCAAGCGATTCGCCAGTCTGAGTATACTCCTTGCTCCTTGCTCTCTTCCAGCGGCCACTTCCTCTGACACGAATTTGGATACCGCAATCGGAATGCCTGCCGTAGCCAGAACGAGCAAAAATGTATAGAGCGGATAGACCGCATTGTAAATGCCAAAAACGCCATCCCCGGCAATATTCTGCAACGGAATCTTCTGGATCGTCCCAAGCACTTTGGAAAGGATGGCGGCCAAACCCAGAATGACAGCCCCCTGCAATAATCGCTTGGCCGGTTTGCCTCCAGAGCTCTCCCGGTTGCTCATAGCGTTCCTCCTTAACTCTTGCTTCACAACTCATATTCCGCTCCCTTATTTTTGCGGAATATAGGTTCATAAGCATATCGCACTTATTATACCTTAAAGCCCGCGCAAAATAAAAAGCTTCCCGGTGAAGAGGACCTCTTCTCCCGCGAAGCTTTTGCTCAGTCAGAGCTTATGCCGAGTCTTTTACTGTTCCATCTGTTTGGCCAGGAAAGCAGCGGCCGTCTCTGCCATCTTCAGCTCCATCTGACCCATCTTAACCGATTCGTCCTTCGTCAATAGAATGACCGACCCGATAGGATCCCCGCCTGCCACGATGGGAGCAATGACGAATGAACTATAATTCTCGCTCATATCTTTGGCCAGATCATAATGACCAGCATTCGTTTCTATCGTCGCTCTGCGGCTCTCCATAATGGTCTCCACGCTTTGACCGACTTGCTTATCGAGAAATTCTTTCTTGGACCCTCCAGCCACGGCAATGAACGTATCTCGATCTGAAATAAGTGTAACATGGCTGGTGCCTTCATATAGAGATTCCGCATATTCCTTGGCGAAATCACCTAGTTCCCCTATCGGAGAGTATTTCTTAAGGATCACTTCTCCATCGCGATCAACGAAGATTTCAAGTGGGTCTCCTTCTCTGATCCGCAAGGTACGGCGAATTTCCTTTGGAATTACAACTCTGCCTAAATCATCAATCCGACGAACGATTCCTGTAGCTTTCATATCTCTGGTTGCCTCTCTTTCAAAATGAAGGTGTGGATATGACGATCTCTTGTTGTATGGGAACTGGCGTTGAATTTGTTATCTGCCCATAGTATGTTACGGCTCCCATTATCTTATACATTCTTCAAGAGAGGATCATAAATAGCAAACCCCGCTCGCAAGAGCAGGGTCATGTACGCCTCATCCCTTACTTAGCAGGTGATGCAGATGGTGTTACTGATGGTGCTACCGATGGTGAAGAGGCAGCAGGTGGCGCTGATGGTGTTGGAGTTGCTGCCGGAACCAGCTTGTCCAGCTTAAGATCGTAAGTAGGAAGCTCTTTCTCCATAAAATCGGTTATTTGAACCTCAGCCAGTTCACTCTTAATGTTTGTTTTTTCTTCATCCAGCGATTTGGTTTTGCGTGAATCCACTCTCATCACATGGTAACCATACTCTGTTTCAATCGGATCACTGATTTTGTTCAACGGCAGAGTAATCGCAGCATTCTTGAAGTTCTCCACCCATTGATTCGGATCGGCGTCTTCATACTTGCCGGCATTATCTTTGGAGCCGCCGTCATCGGAATATTCTTTGGCTAGAGTCGCGAAGTCTCCACCCTTATCAAGCTTGTCCTTCACTTCCTGAGCACGCTTCAGAGCTTCTTCCTTCGTCCGGATATCCTTACCGGTTTCATCCTGCATCATAACCAATACATGGCTTACTGTAGCGACATCCAGAGATTTCGCTGCTACCTTTTCGTCATACTTAACCTTAACCTGATCATCTGTTACTTTCTTCTCCGCTGCTGTCAGAACGTTCATGCTCAATTGAACATAGTCCTTCAAGTTATCCTGAGAAATATTAAGCTCCTTCAATTGCGTAGCCAATGCATCCTTGCCGCCGTTAGCCTCGAAATATTGGGAAATTTGGTCCATCTGTTCTTTGGTCTTGGTCTCCGCTTCTTTCTTCGAATCACTGTCTGCCTTATTCGACAACAGACGGAAAGAAATCAGCTGTTTAGCCATATGCTCCTGGAAGGCTGGATCAGCTTCATATTGGGCATACATCGGGTAGAAAAATTTGGTAGCTCCCAAATAAGAGTCAAACTCAGCGCGCGTTACTTTCCCCCCATCTTTGTACGTGGCAACAACTTCACTGGTAGGTTCTTTGTCTTTTTTGCCGCAACCGCTCAAGACAGCCATCGTCAGGACAACTGCAATTAAGCCCATTATTAATGTTCGGGTATAGGATTTATTGATTTGCAACATCTTGCAACTCCCCTTTCGATTTGATGGCCTCTTTATATTGTAACAGGAATTTTTCCACAAGTTCCACGGATTGTTCAGGCTGGAATCCTCTGCATTTCACCTGAATGGTGATTTGCGCACCGGCAATAAGCTTGATTCGACCTTCGAATTGTGTGGACAGAGCGTGAAGCTTTTGGCCGTTCAGCTTACCGTTCTCTCGCGGATCAATTTTGAGCTGAATATCCTCTCCTTTTTGCACAATGGATTCAATCGCATAATTAGCTCCGAATACTTTCAGTCTCGCTACAGTCAGCAAATTCATCACTGCATCCGGCAAATTGCCGAATCGATCCTCAATTTCCTCGTGCAAATCCGCTGCTTCTTCCAGGGTACGGATATTAGCTACTTTTTTGTACAGTTCAATCTTCTGCATACTATCATAAATGTAATCGGAAGGTAAATAGGCGTCGAGCGTCAAGTCAATTTGAGTGCTCACCGGCTTAGCTTGCTCAATTGGAGTACCCGACATCTCGGCCTTGCGCTTAGCAATTTCTTCTCCAAGCATTTGTGAATAAAGATCGAAGCCAACAGACGCGATAAACCCGTGCTGCTCAGCTCCAAGCAAATTACCTGCTCCTCGAATGGCCAAGTCCCTCATCGCAATTTTAAACCCCGAACCTAGTTCTGTAAACTCTTTTATTGCTTGAAGCCGCTTCTCCGCCACCTCAGTCAACACTTTATCCCTCTGATACGTGAAATAAGCATACGCGATTCGATTCGAACGTCCCACACGTCCGCGGAGCTGGTACAACTGAGACAGGCCCATTTTGTCGGCATCATGCACAATCAGGGTATTCACGTTCGGGATATCTACCCCGGTCTCGATAATGCTCGTACTGACAAGCACATCGTATTCCCCGTCCAGGAAGTCCAGGATCGTCCGCTCCAGCTCTTGCTCAGACATCTGTCCATGAGCCACGCCTACCCGGGCGTCCGGAACCAGCATGGAGATTTGCTCCGCCATCTGATTAATCCCCTGCACGCGATTGAACAAATAATACACCTGTCCTTCTCGCGCCAGCTCTCGCTCGATCGCTTCCCGAGTCAGAGCATGACTGTGCTCCACGACATAAGTTTGAACCGGGAACCGATTCTCAGGCGGAGTTTCGATTACCGAAAGATCTCGTACACCCAGCATCGACATATGCAGCGTCCGCGGAATGGGGGTAGCCGTCAGAGTAAGGACATCCACGTTCATCTTTAACTTCTTCAGCTTCTCCTTATGCGATACGCCGAATCTCTGCTCCTCATCCACAATTAACAAACCCAACTCCCTGAACTGCACATCCGCCGATAGGAGTCGATGCGTGCCGATGACAACATCAACCGTACCCGCTTTG
>JARBUQ010000476.1 GCA_029239545.1 Paenibacillus sp. | reverse complement strand
ACCTCTTTCTTATCCCGTGCTGGAGCTGCGTGCGGTGCGAAGACGAAGTTTCATAGCTGTATCGTACCATGAACGATAGGGAAGTGAAACCGTTGAAGGTTGGGTTGACTCCCTTCTATGCATTATGGAATAATTTAGTTAATCAAAAAGAAAGGCAGTGAGAGGGATGAATGTAATAACACCTTACCTGAGAGTGAAGGATGCGGGGGAAGCGATAGCATTTTATCAGAAGGCGTTTGGCGCCGTGGAGCTGTACCGTTTAACAGACCCCAATGGAGTAACAGGTCATGCTGAGTTCACAATCGGAGGTGCGCTCGTCCAAATTTCTAATGAATTTCCTGAGTACGGAATCAAAGGGCCGCAGACTTTGGGCGGAACCTCGGTCGGCATCCATTTGCGTGTTGAAAATGCGGATCAAGTATTTGAGCAAGCTGTTGCAGCCGGGGCTGCAGTTGCTTCCCCGCTAGCTGATCAGTTTTTCGGAGAACGATCAGGCTCTGTAACCGATCCATTCGGCCATTACTGGATGATCACCACCAAGACGGAGGAGGTCACACCGGACGAAATGCAGCGTCGTTACACGGCTATGTACGAATAGGCATCTACAATCTGGCGGACGGCTCCGGACGTGGTATAATAGAGCGGAAGCCGAGGTGACTTGAACAGTATGAAGAAGAAAAAACAAGCAGCCGTTCACAATAACAGGAATCATAGAGCGGATGCACAAGAGGACAAGCCAGCCACTTTGAAGGATTTAATTAATCCAGAGGTTTTTAACAAGCTGAAGGCTCAAGCAGACGGTATGAAGGCAGACGAAGCCAAGCGCAAGGAAGATGTCCGAAAAGCAACTGAAGAAGCTCGCAAGGCGGAGCAGAAGCGGCTTGAGAATGACTTTGAGCATTTGCTCAATAACAGCAGCTCTGACTGGAAAAAATATAAATAGTGTCCTATAGAGCAGCAGCCCAAAAAGCACCTTCAGATCTTTCCGGATCAGATGGGTGCTTTTTTTAGTGGGGCGACGGTTCTGAATGAGTCAAGATCTGTTCTTCTCGAAAGCTGTAGAAGGACGGTCAATTGCCAAGGCGATCCAGAGGTTCTTCTCATCACAGACGCCAAGCTTGGGCCAAACGTGATACTCCTTCCGTTATTTGATCGATCGAGAGTCCGCCGAACCCTAACAATAGCTGTGCTCTTCCACGATGGAAGGACTGTTTGTGTGCGGATAAATTGCCTACCGTATAATCCGTGATGGAGTGGACTTGAACTCCACCCTGTGCTGCAAGGTTAACCAATTCCTCTGATGTCCGGTCACTACGGACCTGAACAATAATATGCAGACCAGAGGTTGTCCCTGAGAGTTCTACATGGTCACCCATACAGGAAGCAATTGCATTTAATAACACTTCCCGTTTATGCCTGTACACTTTGCGCATCTTCCTCACATGTTTGTCCAAGTTGCCTTGCTCCATGAATAATTCCATTGTTTTTTGGGTCAGACGGGAGACAGGCTGATCATAATAAGGCAGCTCGCGTTCAAATCGGGTCATTAACGAAATGGGCAGGATCATATAGCTGAGACGTAATGCCGGTGCCAATGCTTTGGAGAAGGTGCCAAGATAGACCACACAGCCATTTGGATCCAGGCCTTGTAAGGCAGGGACAGGACGGCCTTCGTAAAGAAAATCACTGTCGTAATCATCCTCGATCACTACTCCATTGGCTTGCTTCGCCCATTGGAGCAGCTTCAGCCGCTTCCCGGCCGACATCGTCATTCCATAAGGGAATTGATGAGAAGGAGTAACATATACAGCGCGAACCGTTGGATGCTGATAAAGCTCATCTACGTGGATACCATCCAGCTCAATGGAAAAAGGTATCGGGTTCAGATGATGGTTCAGAACCTGAAGCACACCTGGATGCATAGCCTGTTCCACACCTATAGTACTGTGTTCTTGTCGAAGCAGCAAACCAAGCAAGGAAGCTGCCTGCTGCGTGCCGGCAGTGACAATGACTTGCTCTGGATCACAGATTACACCTCGATTCTGACGAACATATTCCGCTATAAGAACTCGCAATTGTATCTCGCCTTTACGATCTCCATAGTCCAGAAGGTTATAAGAGTGAAGCTGCAGCGTTTTCATGGTGCAGGTCTTCCATTTGGCGAGCGGAAAATATTCGATTGCCGTATGGTCATAACTAAACTGGATCAGGGATTGATTATCCTGGCTGCTTGCTGTTTCTTGATTTTCCAGCCTGCTAGTCTTGTCTGGTTCATCTGTATAGAAGGGCTGCACAAGCTCTAACTCCAACGCGTAATACCCGCTCTTCAATTTTCCCTCTATATACCCTTCAGCTATTAATTGTGCATAGGCGGCTTCAATAGGATTTCGACTGATATTCAGATGCTGGGCTAATTGTCGGATGGAGGGGAGCTTGTAAGGGGAGACGATTTGGCCGCTTAGCAACGCTTTTTTGTAAAACAAATAAATTTGCATATAAAGAGGTTCACTGGACCGCTCTATTAAGGTGGGTGGAATGAGCAAGGACGATCCCTCCGTGTGCTATCTGTCATTAAACTATATCATATTCTGTACATTTAATAATGACAAACGAAGTTTATAATAGGAACTATTCCAATTGCAAAGGAGAGTATGTACATGACGAACAGGTTTACATATGAAAATGCAGGAGTCAACATCTCAAATGCTGACGAAGCTAAGAAAGAAATGGCGGCTCGACTCGGTGATTATGAGGACAAGCGTATTTTGAACAAGCCGGGTGCGTTTGCTACTCTGCTTGAGGCGAATTTCGCAGGAATTGCCAACCCCGTTCTTGTACTGAAGGCTGAAGAACCAGGCTCCAAGCAGGTGCTCTCCTTCCAATACAATCAAATTCGAAATATATGCTTTGATCTTATTCATCATCTTATCAATGATATCGTCGTAATGGGAGCACGGCCGGAGGCGGTATTGGACATTATTCTGTGCGGGCAAATGGACAAGCAAACTGTAGTAGCTATAGTGGAGCATCTGGCTCAAGCTTGCCATGAGCAAGGCTGCAGTCTGGTTGGGGGAGAAACCTCGGAGCAGCCAGATGTATTGCCTGCAGGAAGTTATATGCTGAATGCGAGCATTCTGGGGGTAGTTGAACGTGAGCTCATCATTGACGGAAGCAGAATTACGGCTGGTGATCAAATTATTGCGATAGCTTCCAACGGACTCCACACGAATGGGTATTCTCTTGTGCGCAAGCTAATTAAGGAGTTCCCTCAAATACTGGAAACAGACATGTCGGGAGAGTCCTTCCTAGATGTTATTCTTCGACCTCATCGATGTTATTATAAGCCACTCAAGCATTTACTGCCTCTTCCCGGTCTTCACGGATTAGCGCATATTACAGGTGGAGGGATCGAAGGCAATCTGAAGCGTATTATGCCTCCCGGAACGAAAGCGGTTGTGGATTTGAGCAGCATTGAAATTCCCGATGTGTTCAAAATCATCCAGAGCTACGGACAAGTTCCCGGAGAAGATATGCTCCGAACGTTCAATATGGGGGTGGGTATGGCTGTTGTGGCGGAGGCAGCGACTGTAGCTCCAATTCGAAAGCATCTTGCTGAGCAGGGGTGTGAGTCATCAGTCATTGGCACAGTAGTTGAGGGGGAGCAGGAAATCCACTTTACCGGGAAGCTCCAGTGGTAAATAAGTTGAAAGAAAACTCCTTATAGCGAATGATTCCTTCAACAGCTTGTAAGCAGAGAGGCAGCGGATGCCCGCTCTCCTTTCTTTCGCTCATCATATGCAGATGTTTAGATCTGTCGGGAATGGGGTATTAACAACTATAGCAAAATAGACTATTGAAAGGACGTGTTACTATGTTATGGACAATTTTTGTAGTGCTGCTTCTATTCTGGGTGTTGGGAGTATCTTTTGACATCGC
>JARBUQ010000475.1 GCA_029239545.1 Paenibacillus sp. | reverse complement strand
CGACAACAATTGGGTTAGCGAATTTGCCGCTCTGGGCTACCTGCTTCCAGTTGATTCCTTTCTCACAAGCGATTTGTTGGCACTACAGATGGAGCAGGCCGTCAGCCAAGTGAAGTGGAACGGTTACTTGTGGGCGGTACCGAAGGATTTTGACACGTATGTTATGGCGTACAGCAGCAAACGGCTGGCAGAGTTAGCGATAGAGAAACCTCCGGTTATAGCTGAAGATCTGTTAGCTCTACACAGCGCAGCATCCAAGCTGGATGAAGGCAAATATGGCATGTACATAAATTTCGAGGACCCGTTGGCCTTCCTGGCACTTGCCAAATCACTAGGTGGAGTGAAAGCTCAAGGAAAGAATGCGCCTGTGAAGCTGACGGAGGCATCCGTGACCAAGGCATTCGACACCCTGCTTGCCGCACCCCGAGAAGCGGATTCGAAGTGGCTCAATAAGACATTCCCTCCCGCTTCAACCGCCAGTTGGAAGCCTTGGGATATGCTCGAGCAGGGCCAGATGGCCGGCATGCTGACCACCTTGTCGGATTACAAGCTTAACACTAAGGATAGAGCAGGCATTGTGATGGCAGGATTGCCCTTCCCTAAGGGGGAGACAATCTGGAAGAGCTCCTGGTTAAACGGGCGCAGCTTCGTTATATCCTCGCGTACTGCCTTCTCCAGAGAAGCATTTGAATGGATTAAAGAAATGACGAGTCCAACGTCGAATGTGAAGTTCTGGAACGAAGCTTATAAGCTGCCCTCCATTATGAACAGTTATTTGATTGGCGGCATCAAGAATGACGCTTCTGTTCAGAGTGTAGTAAGCTTCCTGGACAAGGACGAGGCGGTGTCGAAGGGGCCAGCGCACAGCAAGCAGCTGCAGCAGCTGGAGAACGGACTGCATCGCCTATGGAAGGGTGAGATTAACTGGAAGACGTTCTCGGAGCAGTTGGAGCAGCAATGGGGGAGCGGTACCGCAGCGGGCTCAGCCTCGCCATCGGCATCACCTCCCCCTGCAGCTTCGAGTACTGCTGTTTCAACTGCAACGCCGGGTTCCACCCCAATACCCAACCCTGCTTCTTGAACTTAAGTTTACAAACCAAGCTTTAACGTTACTTTTAATGTGCGATCCTTCACACTGAGCTCAGAGGCTTGCAGGAAGGCCGCGATTTTATTCGGATAAAAGTTGAGATCATGCTCTTGCTGGAACGATTGAGTGGTAGAGGCTGGCAGTATAACACCATTATAAGTAATGTCACGAATGTGAAAACGAATGGCGTTTTTGGGCTTTAGTTCCAGCTCATAAACGCCTCTTATTTTTAGAGTCAGATTGCCTTGTTGTCCATTCGCGATGATGCTCCCGTCCTCAAAGGTGAAATTAAGATGCTTAAGGGCGGGGCTCTGCGCATGGATAAAGGCGTTCAGCTCGCTGTCTCTGATTTGAAACGTATAAGTAAAGCCTTTTATTGTAAGTGCATTAGGCGTAGCGGATATGAGTTCCGGAAGCTTCTGCATCGCTCGGGACAGCTCTGCAAAATATTGCTTGAACAGAGGGCGACCTTCGGATTCCCAGCTTTTGTTCAAAGCGCTCATTTGTGCTGCCACGGCATCCTTGTTCGGCAGAGCGGCCAGCTTGCGGGTAACCTCCTCCTGAAGGGCAAGCAGCTGTTTGCGTTGGTCCTCATAGCTCAACCGCGTTGCCTTCAATTCAGATTGAGACAGCGCAAGCTTGGCATTCACTTCGCTTTTCTCTCGGTAAACTCCCATGTAGCGCTCCAAAATGTCATGATCCCGCTTAGTGATGACCTGCATTTGATCGAACACATACAAGGCATCCTTCCATGTTCTGGCTGATAATACAAGCGTCCACACAGGTACCCGTTCTCCCATGTAGGTGGATTTGAGCAGCAGCTTTACCCGTTTGCTCTGATCCTGCAGCCGTTGGTTTATTTCATTCAAGCTCAGTTCAGAGCTTTTAATCTGCTGGGCAATGTCTTTTTCCTTCTCCTGAAGCTTCATTATTTCTCGATCCAGCTCGTATAAGCTAAGTCCCTTCTCCAGCAATTGTCCGGTTGTCCCGGTATCACCTTCCGTCTGCGCATGAGCAAACCCGCAACCAAGCAAGAGTATACTGGCTGTCAAAAAGACGATGCCCATGAGGCGAAAGAAATTGATCATCGTTTGTCCACGCCCTTTCCGTACTAAATGTATCGATTGGAGCACGGAAACATGACAACAATATCAGAAGTGGAATCTGACTTTACAATTTGTTATTGTTAAATTGCTTATCCAGTCCAAGCTCCATACTAATAATTTATGAAAGTGAAAATTACAGATGACAATAATGAATGCAGGTACTGGAATTATATCTGTCATAATGAACAGAATCGAGAGCAGTGCAGACAAACGGATTTCGTTTTACGATTTCATGAACATCTGCTTGTATGACCCTGAGCATGGCTATTATACTTCGGATCGGGTCAAAATCGGCAAGGAAGGGGATTTCTATACAAGCTCCTCCATAAGCTCGTTCATGGGGAAAATGCTTGCCAGAGCTTTTGTGCGCATCCTCCGTGAGGAAGGCTGGGCTCAGGACAAGTGGCAAATTGTCGAATGGGGCGGCGGTACTGGACGGTTGGCGCAGCATATCCTGGATCAGCTCAGGCTGGATGAACCTGTCCTTTATGAACGGCTTCAATATACAATGATTGAAAGCAGCCCTTACCATAGCGTCTTACAACGCGAAGCGCTTCAACATCATCCGCATGTTCGTTATATGGTGTCAGAGGAGTGGTTAGGCGAACGGCCATCGATGGCTACCATCGTATGCTCGAACGAATTGCTGGATGCGTTTCCGGTCCATCGGATACGTGTTCATCAAGGACGGCTCGAACAAATATATGTGGCGTGGGATCATGACCAGATGCAGCTCAGGGAAGCATATGACGATCTTAAGGATCCTGAGCTTTTGGCATATATCGAACAAGAGCAGCTGCCACGAAGAGAACGGCAGCACTTCGAGATTAATCTGGATGCGGCGAAATGGATTCGTACGGTAGCGAATCAACTGAGTCCTGGCGCCTTGGTAACGATAGATTACGGAGATGTCAGAGAGGAGTTATACGGGCCCCATCGAATGCTGGGCACGCTTATGTGTTACAGGAAGCATCAGGCACATGATAATCCTTACATATACGCCGGTGAGCAGGATATAACTGCACATGTTAATTTTTCTGCTTGTATTGAAGCGGGAGTGCAGGCAGGCTTACTGAGCTGGACGCTTGAGACGCAGAGGCAGTTTCTTGTTTCGAACGGGATATTGGAGCTGTTGGCTTCCCATGACGGATCCGATCCTTTCAGCGCTGTAGCTCGAAGCAACCGGGCGATTCGACAACTGTTGCTCAGCGATCAAATGAGCGAACTGTTCAAGGTGTTAATCCAGAAACAATAAAAGGTGAACGCCATGGCTGATAATCAGCCTGTCGTTCACCTCTTCTTGATTTTTAACATCGGAAGCTACACTGACATTTGGAAGAACGACCAGTACGTAAATCCTGTAAAGGAAAGAACCAAGTACCCCCAAAAAATCAATATGTAGGCGCGTTCGGACAAATTCATATACCCCAAGATGACGAATGCAGCAGTTTGAAAGAAAAATAATAATGCCATTTCTTTCATATCTCCAGCCAGCGCCATCAGACCGATTGCAAGAGTCCAAAAGCCTAAAACCCGGAACATGCGTGCCACGATGAAATCCCCCTCTCTGTCGAAACGGTCAATTTTCTACTGTCATTATACCGTTACGTGCTAAAAGTGTAAACTGTGAAGCGTGACGATTTACCAAACTTTTTCTTCAGTCTTCCCAAAATGTCCACAATCATGTATGAGTGTCTAAAAAAATGGTAATACCAAATAGTATCAAATAGATTCTATGAACTCTATTATGGGCATAAA
>JARBUQ010000474.1 GCA_029239545.1 Paenibacillus sp. | reverse complement strand
ACTCTTCATACACTCATCTTACTCTTCTTAGTCTCTCCTAGCGCTTAGCTTCAAACTGCTCAAAATACAAGATCCGCTCCAAAATTGTTGGATGCGAGCCGCGGAACCACTGAACCAGCTTAGGCTGTGTGACGGGGCTGAGGTTTTCCTTGGCAATGCGTTGAAAAGCGCGAATCGCGGCGCTGCCGTCTCCGGTCAATTTCATGGCATAGACATCGGCGCGATGTTCGATCACTCTCGAGAACGCATTTTGCGCAGGTGCCGAGACAAAACTCATTATCGTCACAATCAGCAGCAAGATCGGCAGTGCAGCTAAATCGCTCTCCCTTCTTATTCCCCAACGGGAACCCCAACGCCTAATAAACAAGCGATAAGCATGAAATGCTAGCCAGAAACCGATGAAACTAAGTGCGATTCCGTAGGCGATCCCTAGATAGATATGCCGCTCAGCGTAATGTCCCATTTCATGAGCCATAACTGTCAAAATTTCATCAGGTTGCAGCTTTTTCAGCATCGTATCCCAAAGAACGATACGGGCATTTCCTCCAATGCCATTCACATAGGCATTAATCGTATGAGTCCGCTCGGACATATTGACCTCAAATACTTGATCCGCAGGGATTTGAGATTCTGCTGCAAGCTGGAGAATTTGTGCCTTTAGCTCTTGATTTTGAAGCGGTTGAAAATCGTGATACAGCGGGTCCAACACAACGGGTTGGAGGAAGGTGACGAACAAAATAAGCGGAATAGATACCAGCCAAAACCAGAGCCATGGGCGGTCAGGACGCCATTTTAGCACCCCTCTGAAAATCCATACGACAACGATCGTTCCCAAGACGTCAATGAGGAAATCTTTCCAACGATCACTCCAGAACAGATTTAAAGTCTCTGTCGATAACCCATAAGCCTGATCGATTTTGAACAGAAAATAATCAATTGGCAGGAAGAGCACGTCCATAAGCAAGGTAAATAAGAGCACGAAAGTAACCATCTGCAGGAAGGAAGCCCGGAATAACTTTTCGGCCAAACGTCGAAACCTTACCGCAGCTCCGAGCAGAGCCAGCAAGACCCCCATTTGAAGTGGAGAGCTTAGGAAAAAGACAAGCGACCGTATGCGCGATAAGGACTCGGCTTTCATAATTTCTTGTGTGGTCATGAACGTATGCGGGTCTGCAATGGTTCCAATTAGTGCATATGGGATGTGGAACAAGTCCCCTTTTAAGAAGTACACGATCAAGGTTAACGCATATACACCAAAAGCTACAACAAGCCCCATGTAGAAACGCTTCATTTCATACCTCCACGATCGAGCTCGTTCAAGTTAATCAATAACCAGTCCGGTGTAAAATCTCTAGACAGGAGCCACACCTGGGTGAAATGTCCACGAGGCAGTACCAGTTTACGCTTCTGGCCAAGTACATCTGACATCCCAAACAAAAGGGATACATTACGAATAAGCAGCATGCAGGGGTAATCATGCGAATAATCCTTCAATTTATGTTCCTTACTTTGAATGCGCTCATTAATGACCTGAATAAACGTATCTATTCCTTCGACACTAGGCTTAGTAAGCTGGGAACGCGATAGCATGAGCCGGGCTTCCTCGGTATCGTAGTACAGATGGGTGACTTCTAACCCTATTCGATTATTCATAGCATCCTCAAGCAGCGCGTCCGGCTTCTCTTGCTGCTGAATCATGCGAAGGGGAACCTTGTTATTCACATTGTATAACTCCAGAAAGATATCAATTGCGGCTTGTTCCATCGCCTTTTTCTGATCCTCGTGTTTATTCATAAGTCTCCCTTTATATCCGTTAAACGAGTCTTTGCTCCCATTTTACCCTATTCTATGTGCTTATACCTCACAAGTTCATACGCGAAGTGTTATAATCACCCGTTCTCCTAGACTATGCGACAGAGTTATCATTGTATGTACAGTGGTTTATTAAAAAAGCATGAACTGCTCCGGATTTCCCGAGTAGTCCATGCTTTTTTTATAAGGGATCCATTTGCACAGCGGCTTGTTTACCGCTAAGCTGTATGCCTGTGTGCTTACGCCCATGCGAGCTCAAATCTTTGGTCAGCGTCTCCAGCAATTCTTTCGCCTTCGCGCCTTCTTTGCCTGAGATCTTCACAACCAGCATCACAGCGTCACCGCCATTCAGAATGCGCTCCGCCTGCTGCCTCTTCGTCTCCAAGTCATGATCTTCGATATGAGGTGTTAAGCGGAGCTCCTTGACCTTCGGTGCTTGCTCCCGCTTACGGGCCTGCTGCTTTTCCTGCAGTGCTTCTTGCTTCGCTTGCCCAGCGCCAATGAGCTTACAAGGAGGAGGACTGCTCATGAGCGAGGTACAGATTAAATCCACTTTCAGCTGCTTCGCTAGCAGCAATGCTTCCTTCGTGGACATTACGCCCAGATCTTCGCCAAGTAATCCCGTAACATGAACCTCGGATGCTTTGATTTTCTCATTCTTAATCATTGTGATTACACCTAATCTTTCGCTATAATGAACCCATCAACAGGAAGAGGTTGTTTAAGGAGATGTCTATACAAATATGAATAATAAACAATTAGAAGAGCAAATGATCGAGAATTACAAACGTGAAGAGCATATGATGATCCTCGTTTTTGCACAATGGTGTATCAACCATGATTTGGATCCTGCTGCGCTTTATCATAGCGCCTATCCCGACCAGCCTAATAACGAATCGCTGCAGCAAGCCCTTGATTTAACGGTTCCCAAAGATGAAGCCGGTGAAGTCCCTGATGACACTGTACTAGGCGTACTGTCTTTATTCGGCAATGAGGAGCTAGCCTTCATCGTCACACAAGAAATCGATAAGCGGCCGAGTACAAACCGTTAATCGTTTCCTTAAAATGCATGCTGCTTCATCTCAAGCTTAAAAGCTTCTGCCAACAATTCAATTGTTTGCAGTCTCGTCTCAAAACGATAGCCGCCGGCCACCACCATCACTTCATCGACTTGGTAGCTTTCGGCTAGGTTCAGCAGCTGCTCCCTTACTAGGTTCGGATCACCAATGATCATACGGGATCGATTGTCCCTTACCCTTGTATGGTCCCAATCTGAGTATACATAATTAACCGCTTCTTCGGGCGATTTCACTCCTGTGAATTCGCCTTTTTCCATTTGCAGGATGCGCAAATCGATCGAAGTCGCAAGCCCCTCGGCCTCCGCCTGCGTCTCAGCGCACAGCACGTAGATGCACACCGTCGCCTGCGGCACGACATTCAGCGCGGATGGTCGGAACGAGCTGCGGTAGCTGCGCACCGCATGCTGTCCTCCCGCTCCGTTGATGAAGTGCGCGAAGCAGAACGCTGCGCCTGCTTGCGAGGCATACACCCCGCTCTGCCCGGTGGAGCCGAGCAGCCACACCTGGGGCATCGAGTCCACCAAAGGGGTGGCGCGGATGCCCTCGAACACATGCCCGGGTTCCACCGAGTCGGCGAGGAACCCCAGTAGATCTGTGACTTGCGCTGGAAACCGCTCAAGTCCTTCGAACATATCAGCGCTGATGCCTCGCAGCGCTTTGGCCGTATGCGGCGTGCCTCCGGGCGCACGCCCGATGCCAAGGTCGATGCGACCCGGGTAGAGCGCCTCGAGCATACGGAAATTCTCTGCGACCTTGTAGGGGCTGTAATGGGGCAGCAATACGCCGCCGGAGCCGAGTCGAATACGACTAGTGCGGGCCGCCAGTGTGGAGAGAAGCACCTCTGGCGAGGAGCCCGCAAGGCCTGCCGAGTTATGATGCTCTGACACCCAGAATCGGGTGTAACCGAGACGGTCGGCCACCTGAGCCAAACCAATTGTTTGCTGTAACGCCTCGCTATGCGTAAACCCGGATGATACCGGTGACTGATCAAGAATACTTAGCTTCAGCATTGTCATCCCTTCTTTCTGAGTCATCTGCCGATGATCTTGATTATACAACGTC
>JARBUQ010000473.1:4008-4865 GCA_029239545.1 Paenibacillus sp. | reverse complement strand
AAAGAGTCGTCAACTCGGTAAAATGTTTGTACCCCTACAAACAACCGAAAGGTGACGACTCCATGAAAAAGTCTATCACGATTCCTTCAATCCTTCAATGCATCCTAACATCGGAAGAAGTCGCCCTTGTTGTCCAAGCGGTTGGTTACGTGGATAAGGCTCGAAAGTTTACGGTCTATCATTTGCTCCAATATTGGTGCGCCGCAGCAAGTGAAGAATGGTCTGGCTATCGTGACGGTGCGGATCGGGCTTCCCGTAGCGGCTTGCCCAATGTTCATTATTCCTGTTTTTCAGGCAAAGCAGCAGATGTACCGTTTGTTATCTTCAAGGCGCTCTTTCACCTCATTGTCCGTAAATGCAACCGGGGAACCAGGCGGAAGCTGCGCTTCCCCAAAGAATTGCTGCTTATTGACTCCACCACGATGACCGTAGGGAAAACACGATTGCCTTGGGCTCCCTATCACGGAGAACGTGCCGCGATTAAACTGCATGTTGCCTTACAGGATCGAAATTAAAAGCGGGAGGATGCGATCGAGCATCAGGAAAAAGAGCATCAACAGCGCATGGCGACTCTCCAACAAAAGACAGCTGCAGCTAGTGGTCAAGAAAATGTGATGCAAGCAAGACTTGATAAAGAGTTCCTTGTTCTCAAGGGGCATCAATGAGATAAGTACAAGGAATTAAAATCAATCCTAGATGATAATACGAGTTCGGATAAAGAAATAAAAACAGCTAAAACAGAGCTGGCAGGTGTTATTAAAAAAATCAGTACACTTATGCCAGATCTTATTTCTCAATTGGATATACACGGAAAAGCGATAGAACTTAATATTGGTAAGATCGATGAATGGAAGACG
>JARBUQ010000473.1:0-3990 GCA_029239545.1 Paenibacillus sp. | reverse complement strand
GACGAAGTACGCTGAATCAGTCAAGTTCGTTGAAAATGGAAATGTCGCCTCTCTAACCAAGTAGAAAAACTTGGGACAAGTGGACAGGAAATACGGTTCAAAAGGAAAGAACAATAATAGCCAATGAAGTTCTCGAGCTAAGAAATGAACTGGCTGTGGTAGACAGTAAGCTTAAATCATCCCAAGAAACGTTGGACTTTGTAAATGGCAAGATAGCGATTGTTCCTGAAACTCCCGAGCGATCTATCTGAACAACTCACAAATATCTATTCCTCAGGGAACGGTGTTTTTTATGCTTCCGAAAGGCGAAACAACTGAGACGAAGAGCCCCTACACCAATCCCAGAGCCGAATGCTTGCCTGCCGTATATCCGGTGGCAAAAGCAGCCGTAATGTTATATCCTCCTGTGTAACCGTGGATATCTAATATCTCTCCACAGAAGTACAGTCCTTCAACCAGCTTGGACTGCATCGTCCGCGGATCGATCTCCTTCAGATTCACTCCCCCGCCTGTCACGAAAGCCTCTTCAATTGACAATGTCCCATTGACCGACAGCTCGAACCGCTTCACAATCTTGGCCAGCTCCAGCCACTGCTGACGCGGTATATTGTGATAGGTAACCTGATCGTCCAGCTTGGCCAACTCCAGTAGAAAAGGAATGAGGCGTTCCGGCAATATCGGTTTCAGCACATTCTTGATCGCTTTCTTGGCATCCTGCTCGGCAAGCTTAAGCGTTGCCGTGTACCATTCCTCTACCGTCTGGTCGGGGAACAAATCGAGACTAACGGCAACCTTCCGTTCACCCGTTTTCTTCAGCTGCTTGACTACGAATTGGCTGCAGCGCAAGGCAATGGGGCCGGATAACCCGAAGTGTGTGAACAGCGTATCTCCCTGATGGGTGATGATCGCTTTTCCTCTTGCATCCCACACGGTAAGGGCTACATTGCGCAGCGAGAGGCCTTGAAGCTCACGGTTGCGAATGAGGGCATCATTCGAAGTAAGCGGAACCTCAGTCGGAAACAGCTCTGTAATCGAATGTCCGGCTGCTTCTGCCCATGCATATCCGTCACCAGTACTGCCTGTGTGAGGAACCGATTTGCCGCCGGTGGCAATAATAACACTTGTGCAGCGGAGGATTTCACCATTCCGAAGCCGCACTCCGGATACGCTGTTCTCTGCATATAATACCGAATCGACAGGACTATCTGTGCGAATATGAACCCCTTGCTGGCGCGCTTTATTAACCAGAGCATCCACTACTGTCTTTGCTCTGTCCGATACAGGGAACATTCTGCCGTTGTCTTCCTCTTTTAATTGAATGCCGAGACCCTCGAAGAAAGCCATAATGTCGGTATTGCTGAAATGAGCGAGGGCACTGTGCAGAAAACGGCCATTGCCAGGGATGTTCTTGATTAATTCATCGATGGGCTTGGCATTCGTAACATTGCAGCGCCCACCCCCGGAGATGCCTAGCTTACGTCCCAGCTTGTCACCTTTATCGAGCAATAACACCTTTGCCCCAAACGAGCTGGCGGCCACACTTGCCATTAATCCGGCAGAGCCTCCGCCGATGACGATTGTATCAACTTTCATAAATTGGACTCCTATTTAGCTATTCTAAAAGATCACATCTCAAGCTTTACCCCTATGATACAGCATGGCCATTCATAGTACAAAACAACCTTTTGCACCGCGCGGTGTGAAATCTCCCATATGGTATACTTAACTTAACTAAACAAGAATAGGGCGGAGGCCAAATCCATTGAATGAGATTGTGCAAATTGGGCCATTAGTGCTGAACAAAGGTTTATTAGTAATTATCATCTCGGTCGTATGCGGATGGGGAGCGATTCGTTGGAGCTTGCGGTATTTCGGAGAACAGGCCGCCTCCTTGCTGGAATTATGGATGAACGCTGCTCTGATCGTGCTATTGTTCTATAAGCTGGGTTACTTGCTGACGACTCCAAGCTTGTTATGGGAACGGCCGATGACCCTTCTGCTTATGAACGGAGCATCGCGTGAGGTTGGAATGGGGATAGTGGCTGCAGCCATTTACTTAACGTATCGCCTCAAACGGGGAGGATATGATGTTCGCCTGCTGCTTGATATGTTTGCTTGGGGAGGGACAGCTTCATTAGCTGCTTATTCTGCGATGCTGTGGCGTTACGGCCGACCAACTGAACTTGTTTGGGGAATCCAGGATGGATTTGCACTAACTTCCTATCATCCGCTTAATGCATATATGCTGCTCTTGATGTTTGGAATCGGCTATCGTTTATGGCGTAAGGTGAGAGCGGGGGAAGCTGGACATGGAACGGTTTTTCAAGTGGCTGCAGTCGGAGCGGGTATCGGAGGATTGGTCTTTTCATTGTTGGATGAGCCAGGTGACTCGTTGTTTTTGTTCTTAAGTATGCAGCAGCTGTTGTTTCTCGGTTTAGCGTTAGTTGGGGTTATTTTTCCCGCTATTACGCATAATAGGGACATCGGAAAGGAGAGGACAGCTATGAAGCAATCGAACGAGAATAAGGGAGATTCATTGGAGCAGCGAGAGCACGAGCGTGAGAATGAAAAGGGTGAACCCAGCAAAATCGTCGATAAAAAATTGGATGGCCCGAATCAACCCTCTACATAAGGATTTACAAGCCAGAGGGCGCACAGGAGGAGTGAGCATCGAATATGGACGACAAAGAGTTCAGGAACAACAATGACAATAGGGATGATCCGGATCTCGATCCGTTTGAAATTAATTTTTTGCCTGAATTCGAGCAAGGAAGAGGTCCAAGGGATGTGTTTGTTAACGAACACGGAGTTGTCATCGGAGATCATATGTATGAATCTGAGCATTCGCCCTTGCAGCAATGGACCTCAGACACCGATCCTGACATTATGGCAGGTGAGGAATGGGTGCATCCGTTCAAGGATATCGGCTTCCAGTCGGAAGAGAATCGTGAATATTTTGAGCAGGGGATTGTGCCTTCAGCACAAGGTACGACCTTTCTGCATGCCGATAAGGACGTAGCCTACCAAGACAGCACAGCGAGAGGCATTGGCCCTAATTCAACTGAGGAACAATAAGGATAACAGGATTTCACCGACAGCGCTTTGCTTCTTCCGTGTGACGATGTATAATAACTACTAGAAACATACATTTTCATATCGAAAATTTCATGATAATTGAAGGAGTGAAGCGACAATGTCGATGTCATTTGAAGCCTATATGCGGGATATGGTTACCCCGATGCGTGAAGATTTGACCCGTTTGGGCATTACGGAGTTGAAGACACCTGAAGAGGTAGTAGAGAACTTTGCTAATACCGAAGGAACAGCTCTTGTTGTAGTGAACTCTGTGTGCGGATGTGCTGCAGGACAATGTCGACCAGGCGTTGCCAAAGCCCTTCAGAGCGAGGTTCTACCAGACCGCTTGTTCACCGTATTCGCCGGACAAGACAAGGAAGCAACTGCCAAGGCACGTGAATATTTTGCGCCATACCCTCCATCATCGCCATCAATCGCCCTTATGAAGGACGGCGAGCTGGTGCACATGATCGAGCGTCATCAGATTGAGAACCGTTCCGCTGAGGATATTGCTCGTGATTTGGCCAGCGCATTCGAGCACTACTGCAAATAAGCTGTTTGGATTATACAACCGTTGAGGCGAGAGCTTCTGCGGTTTTTTTGTTGCGTCTTCGTTACTGTTTAGATCCCGAACAATGTTGGTAGTTCTTTCACGAATATTTCCGGGTCATCCCCATGAGTGAACAATGTACAATGGCCCAATCGGCGAGAGATGCTCGACTTATTCGAGTATCTCGACCTTCGGAGGGCCCAATCGGCGAGAGATCTCGACTTATTCGAGTATCTCCGCCTTCAGAGGGCCCAATCGGCGAGAGATGCTCGACTTATTCGAGTATCTCCGCCTTCAGAGGGCCCAATCGGCGAGAGATGCTCGACTTATTCGAGTATCTCGACCTTCGGAGGGCCCAATCGGCG